>JAKDNC010000510.1 GCA_030452025.1 Nocardioides sp.
CGGCAGTCTCGGGCGAGCAGAGGAACACCGAGTCGTCCGCCGTGCCGGAGCGTCCCGGGAAGTTGCGGGGCATGGTGCGCAGGCTGTTGCCGGTCGTCGTCGGTGCCTGGCCCATGCCGATGCAGCCGAGGCAACCGGACTGGTGGAGGCGTGCCCCCGCGGCGATCAGGTCGAAGGCGGCTCCCATCTTCATCAGCTCCTCGAGACCCTGCCGCGAGGTCGGGTTCACGTCGAAGCAGACGCGGTTGTCGGCCTGGCGGCCCCGGACGATCGCCGCGACCACGGCGAAGTCACGCAGCCCGGGGTTGGCCGACGAGCCGATCACCACCTGCTCCACGGGCTTCCCGGCCACCTCCCGCACGGGTACGACGTTCCCCGGTGAGCTGGGCAGCGCGATGAGCGGTTCGATCGTGGAGAGGTCGATCTCCTCTTCGACGTCGTAGGTCGCACCCTCGTCCGCGGTGAGCTCCCGGAAGTCGTCGCCCCGTTGCTCGCTCTCCAGGAACTCACGAACGCGGTCATCGGCGGGGAAAACTGTCGTGGTGGCCCCGAGCTCGGCGCCCATGTTGGCGATCACGTGTCGATCCATCGCGCTCAGGCTGGTCACACCGGGGCCGTGGTATTCCACGATCCGGTTGACTCCGCCCTTGACGCCGTGGCGGCGCAGCATCTCGAGGATGACGTCCTTGGCGCTGGTCCACTCCGGCAGCTCGCCGCTCAGGTGGACGCCCCAGATCTCGGGCATGGTGAGGAACACCGGCTCGCCGGCGATCGCCCGTGCCACCTCGATGCCGCCCACGCCCATGGCCAGCATGCCGAGCGACCCGGCGGCCGGGGTGTGGCTGTCCGAGCCGACCATGGTCTTGCCGGGGATTCCGAAGCGTTGCATGTGGGTCGGGTGCGAGACCCCGTTGCCGGGCTTGGAAAACCACAGTCCGTAGCGCTGGCAGGCTGAGCGCAGGAAGGCATGGTCCTCAGCGTTGTTGCTGTCGGCCTGGAGCAGGTTGTGGTCGACGTACTGCACAGAGACCTCGGTGCGTGCCCGGTCGAGACCCATTGCTTCGAGCTCGAGCATCACCATGGTGCCGGTGGCGTCCTGGGTGAGGGTCTGGTCGATGCGCAGTCCGATCTCGGTGCCGGGCACCATCTCACCGGCGACCAGGTGTTCGGCGATCAACTTTCGGGCGACGTTCTGTGCGGTCATGATGAGCCTCCTGAGTTGACGCTATCCCAGATCGGGAGTCGACACCGGAGTGTCGAAGTCCCACTCGGTGGTGCCTCGGCCACCGCCTTCTGTCTCCCGCATCTCCGCCTCGGTCAGGGACTCGGCGCAACGCGTCACAGCAGCGCCGTCGATGGGCGGCACACCCGTTGTCCGCTCGGCCCAGGCGATCAACCGGCCCCTGGCTTGTCCGGACACCTTGAACGGATGGTCGATGGCGCGCACGTCATAGATGATCGGTGACCCGTTTTGTTCCCGGGTGATGGTCCATCCGGGAAGCTGGTCCAGCCCGTAACGTCCGGCTGGTGTGTTCATGGCCGATTCCTCCCAGAACTCCCGGGCGCGGTTGTCGAAGCGGCTCTCCACCTTCTTCGCTGCCTCGTCGGTCATCGTCACGCCCATCGTTCGAGCTCCCACCGGCATCCTCGGACAAGACTGACTTCCACATCTCTGCCGAAGCCAGCGGCGCGGTTCAACTCCGTGAGTGCTCAGGCCAGAGCCGGCGAACGCTCGGACAGTCGCCCGTCGATGCACTCCACGACCCGGTCGTCGGAACGCAGGTGGCCGGTGTCGTGGGTGACGAGCACGGTGCCGACGTTTCGTTCGTCGGTGACCTGGCGCAAGAGTTCCATCACCGCTGCGCCACGCTCGTGGTCCAGGGCCGAGGTCGGCTCGTCGACGAGGAGCAGGGCGGGTGAACCCATCAGCGCACGTGCGATGTTGACCCGCTGCTGCTGACCGCCGGAGAGTTGCGCCGGCAGGCGGTCCTCCTGTCCCGCGAGGCCGACGCGGTCCATCAGCTCGCGGGCCTCGACCTGGGTCGCCCGGCGGGAGCGGTCGCCGAGGGACGCAGCCACGGTCAGCTGATCCAACGCCGTGAGAGAACCGATCAGGTTGGGCTGCTGGAAGACAATCCCGAGCCGGTCACGGCGCAGCGCGCTGCGCGCGGACTTCCCGAGCTCGGCGACGTCGACGCCGTCCACGACCACGTCACCGGAGTCGGGGGTGATCAGGGTGGCGGCGACAGCCAGCAGGGAGGACTTGCCGGATCCGCTCGGTCCGACGAGGGCGACCAGCTCGCCGCGGTCCACGGACAACGACGCTTGGTCGAGCGCGGTCAACCGGGACGCGCCATCAGGGTAGGTCAAGGTCACTTCGGTCATGGTCAAGGCAGTCATCGGGCACTCCCCAGTGCAATCAGTGGATCAACGGTGGTCACCCGGCGGACGGCGAGCGCCGCACCGACCAGGCCAAGCAGGATGAGGGCGACGAGCGGCAGGCCGATCGTGGCCGGGTCGAGGACGAATGGCACGGCCTGTCGGGCTACGGCTCCGACGGCGGCGACGATTGCGCCGCCGACGAGGACTCCGCCCAGCAGGAGCAGGGCCGCCTGGCCGATGGCGTCGCGCAACAGGTAGGACGTCGACGCGCCCAGCGCCTTGAGAACTGCGATGTCGCGGGAACGCTGCACGGTCCAGACAGTGAAGAAGGCACCGATCACCAGTGCGGAGATCGCGAACAGGAATCCGCGGATCAGCTGCAACGAGCCGTTCTCCGAAGTGTAGGAGCCGATCCCCGCGAGCGAGTCGTCGACGGTCGCAGCGGTGTAGCCGTCCGGAGCACTTCCGGAATCGGTGGCGACCACCGTGGCCGCTGAACCCGAGCCAGTCACCTTCTGCCAGTCCGAGAGCTCCAGCCAGGCCACCGGAACGTGGGAGAACGACGCGTCGCCACGAACGGCAGCGACGGTGAAGGTCGCAGTTCCGATCTTCAACTCGTCCCCCGCGCCGAGACCGAGGTCCTCGGCGATCGGCTCGGAGAGGACCACCTCACCGGGGCCGACGCCCGCCGCGTCGGGGGCGACGCTGCTACCGGGCCGCACACCCATCGCTGTGA
>JAKDNC010000511.1 GCA_030452025.1 Nocardioides sp.
CTTCTGATCGGACTCACCAGAGTCCTCCCGGGCAGGGCTCGAGATCTATCAGCTGCCCTTGACTCGCTGCTCCGACTGGGTGTGTTCGACGTGGATGAGCTTCTCGACAACGTCGAGCGCTTCGCCAAGCAGAGGGGCGTCTGCCAACTCCGACTACTCGCGCCGTTGGCCGATGGCGGCTCAGCCTCACCAGGGGAGTCCGCGACGAGGTTGCACTGGCTGGACGCGGGTCTTCCGAGACCGGAGCTGCAGATCCCGTACGCCGAGGATGGTCGGGAGATCTACTACCTCGACATGGGGCTGCCCGAGTTGCGCTTCGCAGCAGAGTACGACGGCGAGGAGTGGCACTCCGCGCACGAGGACATCGAACACGATCGTCGACGTCGGACCTATCTACGCCGCGTGGGTGGCTGGCAGATCGAGGAGTTCCGCAAGCAGAACGTCTTCGGAGGACAACAGGATGCCGACTGGGCGCTGCGCGACGCGATAGTCATCGCCCGCCACAGCTTCGATCGGCGTACGCGCCATCTCTGAGTGTCAGTTCGTGCCGAGTCGGCGGGCGCAGTTCTGGCAGGTGCCGAAGATCTCCAGGCTGTGGCTGATGTCGGAGTAGCCGTGCTGCTCGGCGATCGACTTCGTCCATTGTTCGACGGCCGGTCCCTCGACCTCGACGGTCGCGCCGCACTCGCGACAGACCAGATGGTGGTGGTGGGTGTCAGAGCAGTGGCGGTACATCGCCTCGCCGTCCTCGGTGCGCAGGACGTCGACCTCCTCGGCCTCGGCGAGGCGCTGGAGGGTGCGGTAGACCGTGGCCAGGCCGACATTCTCCCCCTGGTCGGCGAGCAGGCCGTGGATCTCCTGGGCGCTGCGGAAGTCATCGAAGGTGGTGAGGACCCGGGCAACGGCCAGTCTCTGCTTGGTCGGCCGTGTGCCGGGGACCGTGCGGGGGGCGGCGGAGGCGTTGCCGCTCGACTCAGTGCTCGTCATAGTGAACTCCGTGTGGTGCGTGCCGGTGGCCGTCGTGGACGTAGTCGACGTGATCGCCGTGCTGTATGGCCTCGTGCCCGCAGTCCTCGCCGTGCTGGTGGGGGTGCTCCTCGATCGTCTCGTGCGCCAGCGGCGGCAGCGAGTCGCACGGCTCGGCCTTGCGTCGACGGTGGCGGAGCCAGATCCCCAGCGGCCAGGTCAGCGCGAAGCAGGCCAGTGCCAGCAGCACGATCGTTGGTCCCGGGGCCAGCTCTCCGTCCGCCGCGAAGGTCGCGATCATCAGCCCGCCGAACGAGGCGACCAGACCGAGCAGCATCGCTCCGAACAGGGTGCTGCGGAAGCTGCGGGTCAGTTGTTGCGAGGTCGCCACGGGGACGATCATCAACGCAGAGACCAGCAGCAGGCCGACGGTGCGCATCGCGACAGTGACGCTGACAGCAGCGAGCACGGCGACAAGGATGTTGTAGAAGCGGATGTTCAGCCCGGTGACCCGGGCGAACTCCTGGTCCTGAGCTACCGCGAAGAGTTGCGGCGACAGACCGATGCCGATCAGGACGACGACAGCGGCGAGCACCATCGTGACCCAGACGTCGCCCGCCGACATCGTGGTGATCGAACCGAACAAGAATTCCTGGAGTCGCGCGGCACTCTGGCCGGCGATGCCGGTGATGAGTACGCCGCCCGCGATGCCACCGTAGAACAGCAGCGCGAGGGCCAGGTCCCCGTTGGCGTGCTCACGCTCCCGGATGAGCTCGATGATCACCGCGCCGACGATGGCGACGCCGACCGCTGTCCACGTGGGGGAGGCGCCGGTGAGCAGCCCCAGCGCGACGCCGGTGACCGCGATGTGTCCGATGCCGTCGCCCATCAGGGAGAGACGCCGCTGGACGAGGTAAGTCCCGACGACCGGCGCCGCCAGCCCGGTGAAGGCGGCGGCGATCATCGCCCGGATCATGAAATCGAGGGTGAGGATGCTCATCGCGCGGCCTCCTCATCGGGCGCGGTGTCGACTGGCGAGGCCATGTGGGGCACGTGGTCGCGGGTCGTGCCCCCGTCGACATGGTCGTGGTGGTGAGTGTGGGCGTCGCCGAAGAGCGGTCCGTGCACCTCGTGGTCGGCCAGTGGTGCACCGTCGTAGGCGATCCGGCCGTCGCGCATCACCACTGCCCGGTCCACAAGGCGCGCCATCGGTCCCAGCTCGTGAGCCACCAGCACGACGGTCGCCCCCCGGTCTTTGAGGACGGCGAGAGCGTGGGCGAGGGCTTCCTTGTTGGGCAGGTCGACACCGGCGGTGGGCTCGTCGAGGAAGAAGAGGTCGGGCTCCCCGGCCAGTGCGCGGGCGATCAGCACGCGCTGTTGTTGGCCGCCGGAGAGGTTGCCGATGCCGCGTTTGGCCAAGTCAGAGATCCCGACGACCTCGAGCGCGTCGTTGATCGCGGCCCGGTCCTTGCCCAGGAGCGGGCGAAGCCACCGGCGACGGGTCAGACGGCCCGAGGCGACGACCTCCCAGACCGAGGTGGGTACGCCGCTCACAGCGCTGGCGCGTTGGGGGACGAACCCCAGCCGCTGCCAGTCCCTGAACTGGGAGATGTCCGTGCCGAAGAGGCGGACCGACCCGCCCGACAACGGTCGCAGTCCCGTCATCGCGCGGACGAAGGTGGACTTTCCGGATCCGTTCGCCCCCATCAGGGCGACGAACTCGCCATGGGCGACGCTGAAGTCGAGGCGCCGCAGGATCGGGCGTCCGGAGATGGCGACGGAAGCGTTCTCGACGTCGAGGGCGGAGCCGCCCGCGTGACCAGTCATGGGACCGTTCCTGGGGTTGGTGGTGATCAACAACCGTTCGCCTTCTTCAGTGCCGCGAGGTTGGAACGCATGAGGGAAAGGTAGTCCTCACCGGAGGTGAGATCACTCAGGCCCTCGATGGGGTCGAGCACCTGGGTCGCCACGCCCAGGTCGTCGGCGAGCGACCTTGCGTCGTCCTTCGAGCCGAGCGACTCCGCGAACACCGTGGTGACGCCCTCCGAGGTCACCAGCGCCTCCAGGCGGGCCCGGGTGCCGGCGCTCGGCTCGGCGCCGGGGGTGATCCCGGTGAGCGACTCGAAATGGAGTCCGTAGCGGCCCAGGTAG
>JAKDNC010000512.1 GCA_030452025.1 Nocardioides sp.
TGCGGGACTTCGGGCCGGGCTGGGGAGCAAAGTTCGGGGGCTGGCCGTACGGCGGCTGGCCCGGTTGTGGGGCGCCGTACTGCGGCTGACCCTGCGGCGGCTGACCCGGTTGTGGGGCGCCGTACTGCGGCTGACCCTGCGGCGGCTGGCCGTACGGGGACTGGCCCGGTTGTGGGGCGCCGTACTGCGGCTGACCCTGCGGGGGCTGGCCGTACGGGGACTCGCCCGGCTGTGGGGCGCCGTACTGCGGCTGACCATGGGGCGCTGGCGGCGGCGGTCCGGACTGGCCGCCCTGACCGTGAGGCGGTTGCGGCGGTTGCGGCTGGTTGGGCTGATCGGGCACGACTTCCCCTAAAACGTTGGTCGAGTTCACACCTTGTTCCCCGTTGTGCCCCGGGCAAACCTTCGGCCAGGAGCGTCATGAGCTCCCCCGGGCGGGTCCGGCCGGGGGAGCCCGGTGTGGTCAGCGGGTCAGCGCCCGTGGGTGTAGGTCGTGGTCACGGAGTCCTTCTCCCCGGTCGGGGTCTGGTAGGTCCCGGTGACCCGGATCGCCTCGAAGCCCTTGCTGGGCATCCGGATCGCCTTGGTGACCTCACTGCTCCAGTCGACCTCGTCGGTCTCACCCTGGTAGATCGTGCTGGCCGAGGCCTTCACCTCACCCTTGTTGAGCAGCTCGATCTTGAGCGTCCGGGGCTGGAGCGACATCAGGTCGACGGACTGCAGGCGCAGGCGGCCGGTGTAGTACGTCTTGTTGTTCTTCAGCTTCACGACCGAGCTGAGCGGCCGCCCGTCCGGGATCCTCGACCTTCCAACCGGACTTCTTGATCAGCTGCCGCTCCGTCGCCCCCATGTAGATGTTGAACGTGCCCTGTGCAGTCGAGTAGCCGAGTCCGCGGATCTCGTCGCGCTGGCGGATCCAGGCACCGGTCATCGGCTCAGTCACCTTGGCGCAGCCCTCTAGTCCGCACGCCCCGGTCTCCGTGCCGACGTCCCAGCCGAAGGTTGCGTGGACCTCGGGACGGATCCACTGGCCATTCTTGGGCGTGAGAACCATGCGGGACTGACGCTCACCGGTCCGGGTGCTCGTGCGCTGCTCCAGGCAGACCGTGCCTGCGGTCTGTACCTTGCACACCTTGTCGCTCTGGGTCCATCCTTCTCGGCTTCGGCCGGCGCCCACGCCGGTGGCCGCTCCACCGGCAGCGAGGCCGGTGATGAGGGCGAGTCGAGCGAACTTGTCGATCTTCATGGGGACCCTCCCGAGGTTGCGAACAGCCATGCCTCGGATACGCGCGCACCGTCGCAGAGGTTGCCTCCTCGCGAAAGAAGATCTCCGGGAGAAGTTCCGGGCTCGCTGAGGATCAGACCAGCATCGATCGGTCCGGCCCGTCAGCCGAGCGCCGCGGGGAGGGTGGCCGACCAGGCGGCACGGATCTCTTGGACCGGCACCTCGAACTGTCCCGCGACCGAGAAGGTGTCCCCGCCGGTCCGGCCGAGCGGAGTGACCGGTACGGCGTTCTCCTCGGCCAGCGCGATCAATGCCTCAGCCTGCGCCTCGGTGACCGTGACGACCGCCCGGGCCGTGGACTCGGAGAAGAGGTCGACGAACGCGTCGTCGGGCACCGCGACCGTGGCGCCGATGCCGTGGCGCAGCGCGGACTCGGCCAAGGCGATGGCCAGCCCCCCGTCGGACAGGTCGTGGGCGCTAGTGACCACGCGGGCTGACGAAGCTGCGACCAGCAGCCGCCCGAGCGCCTTCTCCGCAGCCAGGTCGACAGCCGGCGGACGACCGCCCAGGTGCCCGTGGACGACATGGGCCCACTCCGAGCCCGAGAGCTCCTCGCGGGTCGAACCGAGCAGGAAGATGCGCTCGTCCTCGGCAACGAAACCCGACGGCGTCCGCCTGGTGACGTCGTCGATGACACCGAGCACCGCCACCACGGGGGTCGGCAGGATCGCGGTTTCGCCCGTCTGGTTGTAGAGCGAGACGTTCCCGCCGGTGACCGGGACACCGAGCTCGAGGCAGGCATCCTTGAGGCCACGGCAGGCCTCGGCGAACTGCCACATCACGGCCGGGTCCTCCGGCGAGCCGAAGTTGAGGCAGTCCGAGATCGCCAACGGTGAGGCCCCGCCGACCGACACGTTGCGGTAGGACTCCGCGAGCGCCAACTGCGCGCCGACGTACGGATCGAGCTTCGCGAAGCGTCCGTTGCAGTCCGTCGAGACGGCGACGCCGAGGTTGGTCGAGTCGTCCACCCGGATCATTCCGCTGTCCTCGGGCTGGGAAAGGACGGTGTTGCCCCGAACGTAGCGGTCGTACTGGTTGGTGACCCAGGACTTGTCGCACAGGTTCGGGGAGGCGATCAGTCGCAGCAGGGTCTGCTTCAGCTCCTCGCCGGCCTCGGGCCGCGCGAGCTGCTCGGCGCCATCGGCCTGCAGGGCGTCCTGCCAGTGCGGGCGGGCGAAGGGCCGTTGGTAGGTCGGCCCGTCGTGGGCCACGGATCGCGGAGGTACGTCGACCACCCGCTCGCCGTGCCAGTCGATCTCGAGGCGACCGGTGTCGGTGACCTCGCCGATCACCACGGCCTCGACCTCCCACTTCTCGCAGACCGCGAGGAAGGCGTCGACGTCGCCGGGCTCCACGACCGCCATCATCCGCTCCTGCGACTCGCTCATCAGGATCTCCTCGGGCGAGAGCGTGGAGTCGCGCAGCGGAACCCGCTCAAGGTGGACCGACATGCCTCCGTCACCGGCCGAGGCCAGCTCGGAGGTGGCGCAGGAGAGGCCGGCGCCGCCGAGGTCCTGGATGCCGGCAACGAGGCCCTCGGCGAAGATCTCGAGCGTGCACTCGATCAGGAGCTTTTCCATGAACGGATCGCCGACCTGGACACTGGGCCGTTTCGCTGGGCCGTCCGCGGAGAAGGTCTCCGAGGCGAGCACGGAGACGCCGCCGATGCCGTCGCCGCCGGTGCGGGCGCCGTAGAGGATGACCTGGTTGCCCCTGCCTGCTGCCTTGGCGAGGTGGAGGTCCTCGTGGCGCAGGACCCCGATGGAGAGAGCGTTGACCAGCGGGTTGCCGATGTAGGTCTCGTCGAAGACCACCTCGCCGC
>JAKDNC010000024.1 GCA_030452025.1 Nocardioides sp.
GCAAGGTGCACGCACGACTCCAGGCGCAGGCCAATGGCGGTGCCGGTGACGCGGTGCGCGAGATCCTCGAGGAGAACCCCGGCGTTCCGATCCCCGACGGGATTGACCGCTTGGCGTTCAAGGGGGGCTCCGCCCCCGGCGTGTTCGCTCTCTCCTACCTCGCCGAGCCGGCCTCGGGCCCGGCCAAGGTGCTAGTCGTGCAGGTGCGCAGCACCTCCGGCATCGACCAGGCCGAACTGATCTCCGCCGTGCGCGGCGGACTCGCCCTGCTGCCCTGACCCTGCGCCACCAGCAGGCCATCGTCGACGGGGTGCCCGCAGCAGGAGGGCGGGACGTTTCGCGCTGGACCTCGTGAGACAGGCTGGGGCATGAACATCGAGGACGAAGAACTTCTGGACCTCTCCCCCGAGGAGATCCTCGACCTGGCCGAGACACTGACCACAACACCCTGGTCGGAGGCCGCATCCGCGACGTCGAGGCAGCCGCCGTACAACTCGGCTGATCGCGCGCTCAGACCACGCCGGAGCCAGGAGGAACTGCCTCGGACGGCGTGAGCTCGACGGATTCATGCTCCCCGACCCCGTTGACCCATGCGGGGATCTGACGCTCGAGCCGCAGCGCCGACAGGGCGAGCGCGGCACACCCCGCCACGAGCACCCCGATGAAGAAAGCGCTCTGGGCATGGCGCAGCAGGAAGCCGGCCAGCAGTGGCGCGGCCACCGCACCGAGCTGGAAGGACCCGGCCGACAGCGCGTTGTAGCGGCCTCGCAGGTGCGCGGGTGAGAGGTCGTTCGTGATCGCCGGCAGCGTCGGCTGGAAGAGGGTCTCCCCCGAGGCGAACAACGCATGGAAGACCAGCACCATCGTGGCCGCGGTCAGTGTCCCGGCGAAAGCGCCGCTCGCACCGAGGATCAGCCACGACACCGCCCAGATCGCGGTCATCACGACCACCACACGGGTCCGACGATGCCCTTGGATCTTGCGGAGCACGAAGAACTGGAACGCCACGATCACCACGGTGTTGACCGCGAACGCCCAGCCGATCACCCGCGTCGAGACCTCGCTGACCTCGCGCGCGAAGGCGGGAAATCCGGCCTCCATCTGGCCGTAGCCGATGAACGCAAAGAGCAGACCAATCAGGGCCAGGTGGGCGACGCCGGGTCGGCGGATGATCGAAAGGTAGCTGACCGTCCTGCCAGCCTCCTCCTCCGGGACCTCGCTACGGCCGTGCACGTCGCGCAACGGCCCGACCATCATCGCGATCGGGATCAGCATGCAGGCCGCATCGATGAGGAAGATCGTGGTGAAGGTCGCCGGACGCGTGACGTCGACGAACACGCCGCCGACGACCCCGCCCAGGCCGATCCCGAGGTTGACCAGCGCGAAGTTGATCCCGAAGTACTGCTGGCGCACAGGTCCGTCGACGATCGAGGAGATCAGGACGTTGAACGCCGACCAGCCGCCCGCGTTGCAGATCCCGATGAAGACCATCGCCAACGACACGGAGGCCACGTCGTCGGCGAACGCCAGCTGACCCACCCCGATCACCTGCGCCGCGCTCCCGATGATCACCATGACCCGGGCGCCCCACCGGTCGGTCAGCGCCCCGGCCAACGGGGTGAGAACCAGCGCGATGACACCGATCAGCGCCATCATCGCGCCGGCCGCATCGAGTCGCAGGTGCCGCACCTCGTGTAGATAGATCACCGTGAACGGCAGGGTCAGACCCCGGCCGAGGACCTGGAAGACGGTGGAAGCGAGCAGCCAGCGGCCGGAGACGGGCAACTCGGCCCAGAAGGACCGCAGTGTCATGGGGGAAGGCGAACTCACACGGACATCATCGCGCGGACCGGACCGCGCTCACGAACGGTTTTCGGACGTGGCAGTCCCCGGTGGTTCGGGTGGAGCCGACGACCGGAAGCAGCCATCATGACGAGGCCTTGTCCGGGGTGTGATGTTCCCGGTGCCTTGGTTGTCACGAAAATACCGGTCACCGTGGGGTGAGCTCCACAAATAGGCGCCGGGCTCAAGCACCGTATAGACCCAGCCCTTGTGGGTCTTCAACCGGTGATGTCGACGACACAGCGGCGCGATGTTGCAATCGCACGTTGCGCCGTCCTGGCCGTGGGGGACGTTGTGGTCATGGTCGCAGCGTTGCGCGGGCCTGGTGCAGTACGCGAACACGCACGTCTGGTCGCGAGCGTCGACCCGGAACTTGATCCTGTCGGGGACTTCGTAGGCGCTGATGCTCTCGTGGTCGGCCTGGTCGATGATCGGCCGCACGGTCAGCGCCGTGTCCTCACGTCCGCACCAGTCCCGGATGATGCCCTCGATCAGCGGGACCCCGCCGTTGAGGTCGGCACGGCCCACTCCGCCCCGGAGCTCTGCTCCGAGGACGGCATCCTCTGCGATGTGCATGACCAGGACCGCACGCTTGCGCGGCTGGGAGGCCTTGTTGGGACCGTTCGGATCGCCCTCGAGGAGGGCCAGCGCACGGGCGGGATCGGCAAGGATCCCGACCGCGACGGCTCGGCGCTCGTCCAGGCCCGGGACTTCATGGGAGTCGGAGTCGATCAACAGGGCCGCGATCTCGGAGACGGTCCGGTCGAAGTCATGGAGGTCCTTCGCGTCGGCATCGATGATCATCTCCGCAAGACCGTGCTTGTTGCACCGCTCGACCAGCCGCACCTGGCGTCCGCTCAGACCCTGCTCCCGGCGGGCGGCGTGCTCGGCTGGGTGAAGCCGCATCATCGCCGCGTCGATGACCCGGTCCAGCGTGGTGGCGCCGACCCGCTGGGCGATCGCGGCGACCTCCGCGTCCACGGCCTCGGCCACATCGTCGGGGAACTCCAGGGTGAACCGCGCGATCCGCCGCGCACGCCAAGCCTGAACCTCACCGGCCATGCAGTCGGCCCCCACGCGCGGGAGGCGATGCCGGATCTCGAGTCCCTCGGCGATCAGGTCGTCGCCGGACTCGCTTCGCAGGCTGAGCGCGGCCGCCAGCCCGGCACCGGCGCCGTAGTCCACCTCCGGTCGCGAAAGCAGGTCCGCCGCGCCGAGGGTGCCACGCGCACACCCCTCTTCACCGGGCGCAGGGGGATGCAGGTCCGCCCACACCGTGGCCTGGAAAAGGATCTCGCGCTCTGCGTCGTCGCGGGTGAGGACCAGCCCGCGAACCCGCTCGGCAACAGCGGCGGCGGTGCCGCACGAAGGAGCCTGGAGGGTCGACGTCATGGCTCTGATTCTACGCCGAACGAGCTTCGAACACCGGAGCGAAAATAGATATCCACAGACCTATTTGTGCAGGTCAGAGCGCCCTGTTCATCCCCATAACACAGCCGTGACCGACAGGTCGGCGACGGTGTGCAGCAGCCGCGCCAGCAGCGCGATCCCGGTCGCCGCGGCTACCCCCAGGACTGGCCGCAATGGCATCCCCGCGACCATGCCGCCAAGACCGCCGACCACCCGCGGCAGGAGCTTTCCTAAGGGAGCAGGAACCGGACAGTCACCAGATCCGCGAAGCCACGCCAGAGACGAGCCCTCGACGACATCGGCCTTCATTGCCTTGAAGGCGGACGGAGGGCTGAAGATGCCTTGGACCACCCCCGCCCCTCGCGGGCTACTCCCGAAACTCGCAACTGTCGTCGGAGGCCAACACCTCGATGTTGGCGCAGGTGTCCTCGCCGCCCCAAGTGGTTGCGCGGTCCCGGCCGGGGCCGCCGTGGACGTAGTCGTCGTGGTTGCCCGTGTTGATCTTGTCGTTGCCACCACCCGCATGAACGGTCATCCGTCCGCCGCCCGCGAACCTCTCACTCTTGGCGGTGCCCCAGACGGTCCAAGGGGTGTGCGCGTTGTCCAGCAGGACACTCTCCGCGCCCGCCAGCCGCATCACCACACCGGTATCAGGGAAGGTGGTTCGACCCGAGCGAAGGTCGCTCTCCACGGCTCCGCTGCCCTTCGGTACTTCCATCTCGAGCTCGCCTGGGCCCGGTCCGCAGGCGTCCACCCGACAGGTCATCACTACCCGGGCCACCCCCGACAGTGTCGTGGTTCCCACCGGAGGCGGTGTCCGCGCCGGCGCCACCAGCGAGGAGGTCGACGTCCTTCCCGCTGTCCTTCGGGACCCACTTGTAGGCGTACTCCCGCATCCAGTAGGCACCGTCGTAGAGGGTGTCACCACGGCCGCCGCCGTAGATCCGGTCGTTGCCGAGCGAGCCCATCAGGAGGTCGCCCCGAGGGCCTCCGTTCAGGACGTCATTGTGGCGAGATCCGAGGATCGCCAACCCACCGGCACGCTTCCGGATGCGGGTCGATGCCCTGGCCGGTGACCTTGCTCCGCAGCAGGCTGACGTGCACTCCGCGTCTGGCCGAGTCGAAGGACAGGATGTTGGGCATGTGCCCGGGGTCGTGCGGACCCGGGTCGAGCAGATCGAGCACATTCGGATCTTGGTCATCTGCCTTCCCCCTGATTCGTCGCCCGTCCCGTGACGGGCACTCACAGCAACGACGTGATCGGGGCAGGAATGGTTGCATCCGTGAGGGCAGCGCCCGGAGGCTCAGTCCTGTGAGTCGTCGTGCTCCCGGCTCGCACGCCGCGCAGACTCGCGGATCTCGAAGAGATCAGTGGCCAGCCCACCCACGGTGCGAGCGACGTCCCTCACGGCACCGATGACCACGCCACCGACCTGGCCGACGGCGTTGACGGCGGCTTCGACGGAGTCCTGGACTGCGTCCTTGCGGATCTCGTTGCGACTGAGACTGTCCCGTTCCGGGCCGGAGGTGGGACTCGATGCTGGGCTCATGATGTCTCCAGTCTCAGGCACCGGCGAGGCACTACGCAACGCCTAGGCGCTCGGTCGCCGTGGCAGTGAGCGCGTCGCGCAGCGCCGGGATCTTCGCGCACAGCTCCTCGATCACCTCCGCCGTGAAGTGGAGGACCTCGAGCGGGCTCGCGGCGACCACGGTCGCCGTACGCAACTTGTGGTTGACGATCGCCATCTCCCCGACGATGTCACCCGGGCCGAGGCGACCGACCTCGACCGAGCGGCGGCGGATGGTGACCTCGCCAGCGACGATGAGGTAGGCCTTGTCGGCCGGGGTGCGCTCCCAGATCAGGGACCACCCGGCAGGGACGGTCAGGCGTGTGCCGCGAGCATGCACGGTGGCGAGCTCGGCAGGGGTCAGGGTGTCGGCAATGTGTGTCATGGTCCTGGTTCCTTCTCAGGCGGCGACGCGCGGACGCGTAGTACCAGTCGGGGTGGCCCCGGTGTCGGGGCGCTTCGGGGAGTCCTTCTTCGGGGGCAGCGCCATCGTGAAGATCTTCTTTGCAACGCTGCCGAGCTGCCTGCCCAGCGAGCCGCTGTTGTAGGCGAGCCCGTAGCGCTCGCAGATCTCCTGCACCTCTTCGGCAATCTCGGGATACCGTCGCGCCGGCAGGTCCGGGAAGAGGTGGTGCTCGATCTGGTGGGAGAGATTCCCGCTCATCAGGTGGAAGAGCCTGCTGCCGGTGATGTTGGCCGACCCGAGGAGCTGGCGGTAGTACCACTGCCCGCGTGACTCGCCCTCGGTCTCCTCCTGGGTGAAGGTCGACACGCCAGCCGGGAAATGGCCGCAGAAGATGATGTTGAAGGCCCAGATGTTGCGGACGAGGTTGGCGGTCGCGTTGCCCACGAAGGTGAGCGGGAAGAGCGGACCGGTCAACGCGGGGAACACGACGTAGTCCTTCAGCGCCTGGTTGCGGATCTTGCGCATCAGGCCCGGGTAGAGCGGCTTGTTCTCGCTCAGGCTTCGCTTCCCGGAGACGATGTTCTCCACCTCGAGGTCATGCAGGGCGACGCCCCACTCGAAGAAGACCATCAGCAGGAACGCATAGAGCGGATTGCCGAGGTAGTAGGGATGCCACCGCTGGTCCTCGTCGATGCGAAGGATGCCGTAGCCGATGTCGCGGTCCTTGCCGAGGATGTTGGTGAAGGTGTGGTGGATGTAGTTGTGGGAGTACTTCCACTGATCGCTCGGGCAGACGTTGTCCCACTCGTACATCCGCGAGTTCAGGCCGGGATCGCCCAACCAGTCGTACTGCCCGTGCATGACGTTGTGGCCGATCTCCATGTTGTCGAGGATCTTCGAGATCGACAGCGACGCCACGGCCAGCGGCCAGGCGGGTGGCAGGTAGAACAGGGCCCGGCCCGCGACCTCGAAGCCGCGCTGGGCCTTGACGACATTGCGGATGTACGCCGCGTCCTCCTCACCCAGGTCGGCGATGATCCGCTGACGGATCGCATCCAGCTCCGCCCCGAACGTCTCGAGCTCTTCCTCGGTCAGTGTGATCTTGTCGCTCATGGTGGTTCCCTTCCGTTGCGGGAGGTTCAGATGTCGAGCGTGCAGTCACCCTCAGGGGCGCTCACGCAGATGCGGATGTCCTCATCGGGCAGTGACGAGGTCTCGCCAGTGAGGACGTTGACCACCGTTCCCTCGGTCTTGCGGCTGGTGCAGGAGAAGCAAATGCCCATCCGGCAACCGAACTCCGGGGACAACCCGGCCCCTTCGGCCTGCTCCAGCAGGGTGGCCCCGGAGTTGGTGGCGCTCGTCCCGGCCCGGGCGAAGTTGATCTCGCCCTCGGTGGATCCGTTCGACACACTCGGTGTCTTGAAGTACTCGACGCGCAACGCGTCGGACCCGTCGTCGTAGGCCGCTCGCGCCGCCTCGATCAACGGTGCCGGGCCGCAGGCCCAGGTCGGCACGTCGCGGTAGCCGGGGACCAGCCGTTCGAGCCACGCGGGGCTCAGCGCCGGATCACCGAGCTCCGGGTGCAGCAGGTGCAGGTCCACGCCGTAGCCGGTGCGCGCGACGTCGGCGAGCTCCTCGGCGAAGATCTGGTGTTCAGGGCTCTGCGCATAGTGGATGAAGGTGACCCGACCTCGGTGAGTGCGACGCTGCAGGGTGCGCAGCATCGACATCAGCGGGGTGATCCCCGAGCCGCCGGAGATCATCACGACGTGACCGGGAACGTGGGCCGGAAGGGTGAAGTCCCCTTCGGCCTGGGAGAGGTGGACGATCGTGCCCGGCTCGGCCCGCTCGACGAGGTGCTGGGAGACGACGCCGTCGGGGTTCGCCCGCAGGGTGATCGTGAACCGCTGCCCCGGGCCGGCCTCGTGGCTGGAGACGGAGAAGACGCGGGTCGTGCGTCGGGCGCCGTTGATCTCGACCCCGAGCTGGACGTGCTGGCCGGCGCGATGGCCCTGCCAGGTGCTGGTGGGTTGGAGGGTGATCGTCGCGACCGGCGGGTGGCCGGGGACGTCGACCTCACGGCGTACGTCGACGATGCGCGCGCGAACCTCACGGGCGGCCCACATCGGGTTGACGACCTCGAGGTAGCGATCGACGCCGTGCGGCGAGGTCAGCGCCTCCAGCAGGCGGGAACGGAGCAGGGTCTGTGTGATGCTCATCAGGGTTCCTTTCAGTGAACATCCGTGCACTGAAAGACTAGCGATCTCCTCCCCAACCCCGTCAAGAGGAGAAGATGTGACGGTGCCAACACGCAATCACCTGTTCACTCAACATTCGCGACCTGCGTCGCCTGACCGATACACTTCCCTCGTGGCACAGAAGGACGAGGCCCCGGGGGAGTCCCGCCGGGAACGCAAGGAACGCACCCGCAGGGCGATCCTCGACGCAGCACTGGACCAGCTCGCCGACACCGGATTCGGCTCCCTCTCACTGCGCCAGCTGACCCGATCTGCCGGCATCGTGCCGACCGCGTTCTACCGCCACTTCGCCACGCTCGACGAGCTTGGCCTGGCCCTGGTCGACGAGTCGTTCGAGACCCTGCGCGGCCTGATCCGCGAGGTGCGCCAGGGCGATCCTGCCCCCGAGACGTTGATCGACCGCTCGGTCGACGTCCTGTCCGGGCAGCTCGACACCCACAGCGCGCACTTCCGCTTCATCAGCCGAGAGCGGCAAGGTGGCGTGCCCGCCCTCCGCGACGCAGTCAGGCACGAGCTCTCACTCTTCGAGCGTGAGCTGGCCACGGACCTGGCCCGGATGCCCGGACTCGAGAAGTGGGGCGCCGCCGACCTCCATGTCCTGGCCAGCCTCTTCGTCGACCTGATGGTCGGCGCCGCGGGCGAGATGGTCAGCCCCTCGACCGATCATCCTGCAACGCGACGCGAGATCGAGCAGAACCTGCGCAACCAGGCCCGGATGGTCGTGGTCGGCGCCACCGGTTGGACCCCCCTCGGCTCCTGACCGGCCTCACTCAAGGTCAAACAGGTCGCCGGACTCCGACACCCGCTCCAAAACTTCCTCGAAGCGGAACTGCTCCAGGCCCAGCGGATCCCCGGCCCCCTCCTCCACCTCGGCCCAGGTCACCGGCGTCGCCACCCACGGCTTCTCCCGCCCCCGCAGGGAGTACGGCGACACGGTGGTCTTGGAGCCAGCGTTCTGGGACCAGTCGAGGAAGACCTTCCCCGACCGCCTGGCCTTCGTCATTGTCGCGGTGACCAGCTTCGGGCTCTCGGCCTGCAACTCCTCGGCCACCTCCTTGGCCAGCGCGGTCACCTCGTCGGAGTCGAGGTCGCCCGACAGTGCGGCGTACAGGTGCAACCCCTTGCTGCCACTGGTCACCGGCGAGCTCTCGAGCCCCCGCTCGGCCAGCTTCTCCCGGACCAGGAGCGCGGTCTCGCAGCATTCCGGCAGACCTGCCGGATCGCCGGGGTCGAGGTCGATCACCAGCCGGTTCGGCTTCCTCGGCCGGCCCGCCCGGGTCACCGTCCCCTGGTGCACGTGCAGCTCGAGGCTGGCCAGGTTGACCAGGTAGGCCAGTGAGGCGACCCCGTCGATGACCGGGAAGACGAGCTCGTCGCCGTTGCGGGAGGCGCCCCTGGACCCGGTGGTCGGGACGCTGGCGGTCCGCAGCCACGAGGGTGCCCCGGCGGGCACGTTCTTCTCGAAGAACGAGTTGCCCTGCACCCCGTGTGGCCAGCGGATCCTGGTCACCGCGCGGTCCGCCACGTGCGGCAACAGGACCGACGCGATCTGGACGTAGTAGTTGAGCACCTCCCCCTTGGTGGTGCCGGTGACCGGGTAGAGCACCTTGTCGAGGTTGCTGATCTTGAGGGTGTGCCCCTCGATCTCGGCGCGCATCTCGGTCATGGCCTCACCGGCCGATGGCGATCAACGGCCGGTCCTCGGCGACGAGCTCGCTCATCAGCGACTTCATGAAGTCCCGTGGCACTGCCACACAGCCGCCCGTGCCGCGCTCCCCCTCGACGTGGAGGAAGATCGCGAAGCCGCGCTTGCGGACCTGCTCGTCGTAGTTGAAGTCGATGACCATCGCGTACTCATACGCCACCGCATAGTCGGCCAGCCGCTCGGAGGCGTTGGGCTGCTCTTCGCCGAGGCGGGTCCGGAACCCGCCCTCGCGTTTGCTCCGCCAACGGTTGTAGTGAGGCGAGGAGTTGTCGCCCACCCAGTAGTCACCGGGACCGATGCGGCGGTATCCGAGCTTCCAGGCACGACGCCGTCGATGAGTGCCGAAGCTGTGCAACAGCCGATAGGTTCCGGTCGGTGTCGCCATCGTGCGTTCGAGGCGCTGCGTCGGGTGCGCGAGACCGCCCATCCCGATCCGTCCGTCGGTCTCCGACCTGGCCAACCAGGTCTCGCCGTCGAGGACCCACAGCGTGACGTGCGCGTGGTACTCCCGGGTCTGGCGAACGGTCAGCAGCTTGCGGGCGCCTGGCCGCAGCTCCACCTCGATGCCATCGAGCACTGTCACGTCTGTTCCCTTCCCATCAGGTCTTCCGGCTCCAGATCATCGCGCACACCTTGGAAGGACGGTTGCCGCAGCCTCCCCTTCGCGCCGCCGAGCGACTCCACGTCGATCACCACACGGGGGCTCACCCACCGGGTTCCCGCAGCATCGACGCGCGGGACCGCATCGGCGAACGGGCTGTTCGCGATGGTCAGCGGCTCGAGGAGCGCCATCAGCATCGGCCCCACCTTTCCGGAGATCCCGCTGCCGACCCGCCCCCGATAGATCAAGCCGTCGGTGGTGGGCTCCCCCACCAGAACGGCACCCAGCCGGTGCGCGGAGCCGACCTCGGGCCGCCACCCGCCGATCACCCACGAGGTGCGGGCCCGGTGGGCGAACTTGAGCCAGTGCGGACTGCGAGCTCCGGGCTGGTAGCGCGAGGAGAGCCGCTTGCTGACGATCCCCTCGAGTCGCTGCTGCCGGGTCGCATCGAGGAGCATGGCCCCGTCGTCGTACACCTCCGGGACCTGCCAGGACACGTCCCCCAGCCCCAGGGAGGTCAGCACGGCGCGACGCTCCGAGAGCGGCTCACGGGTCAGGTCACGCTCGTCGAGCCGGAGGATGTCGAAGATCAGGTACGTCGCCGGCCGGGCCTCGGCCAGTCGCGCCACCCGGCGTGCGTCACGGACGTGCATTCGCTCGGCCAGCGCGCTGAAGCTGGGCCGGCCCTCGTCGAGGGTGATCACCTCACCGTCGAGGAGCAGGTCGTGACCGGCCGGCCCGGTCACCCCGACCAGCCCCGCCAGCTCAGGCCAGGCCGCGGTGACCACGTTCTCGTTGCGGCTGGTCAGCCGGATCCCGTCGCCACCGACATCGGCCAGGAGCCGCATGCCGTCCCACTTCACCTCGTGCACCCAGCCATCCCCGGTGGGAACCTGGGTGCCGCGGGTGGCCAGCATCGGACGCATCGGGCCATCTTGTCGCATCCGTCCCGCATATTCTCGCCCGCGCGCGCACGACCTGGGCGACAATGCGCTGCATGACCGATCCCATCGCCGTGATCGGCGCCGGCCCTTCGGGGCTGGCAGCCGCACGGAACCTGCAGAAGCGGAACATCCCCTGGCAGGGCTTCGAACTCTCCGACGACGTCGGTGGCCTGTGGAACATCGACGGTCCACGCAGCACCGTCTATGAGTCGGCACACCTGATCTCCTCACGTACCACCACCGAGTTCACCGAATTCCCGATGCAGGACGCGGTCGCGGACTACCCATCGCACCGGGAGCTGCTGGCATATTTCCGGGACTTCGCCGACACCTTCGACCTGCGCTCGGGTTACTCCTTCGACACCGAAGTCACCCGGATCGCGCCGAACCCCGAGGGCTGGGAAGTCACCGCTCAGGGCCCTTCGGGGTCACGCACGACCCAGCATCGGGGCGTGGTGATCGCGACGGGAACGCTCAGCGAGCCGTCGTACCCGTCGCTCGGCGGCTCGTTCGACGCAGAGATCATCCACACTGCCGACTACAAGCGGGCCCGGGTCTTCGCCGGCAAGCGGGTGCTGGTCGTCGGCGCGGGCAACTCCGGCTGCGACATCGCCGTCGACGCGGTGCACCACGCGGACTCGGTCGACCTGAGTGTGCGCAGGGGCTACCACTTCGTCCCGAAGTATGTCTTCGGCAAGCCGTCGGACACGCTCAACCAGGGGCGCCCCCTCCCCCCGCGGATCAAGCAGTTCGTCGACAAGCGCGTCCTTCGGATGTTCACCGGCGACCCCACGCGGTTCGGCTTCCCTGAGCCCGACCACAAGATCTACGAGTCGCACCCGATCGTGAACTCGCTGGTCCTGCACCACCTCGGTCACGGCGACATCACCGTCCGTCCGGACATCGATCGCCTCGACGGCAGTGGGGTCCGCTTCGTCGACGGATCACGGCACGACTACGACCTGATCGTGCTGGCCACCGGCTACCGGCTGCACTACCCGTTCGTCGATCCCCGGCTGCTGCACTGGACGGGCGCGGCACCCGATCTGCACCTCAACATCTTCTCCCCCGCCAACCGGAACCTGTTCATGCTCGGCATGATCGAGGCCTCCGGGATCGGGTGGCAGGGCCGATACGAGCAGGCCGAGCTCGTCGCCGCCTACCTCTCCGCCCGCGACGCGAGCCCCGGTCGGGCCGCCGCCTTCGAGCGGCAGGTCGACGGTCCCCGCCCCGACCTGTCCGGCGGCTACCACTACCTCGGCCTGGACCGGATGGCCTACTACGTCAACAAAGACGCCTACCGCTCCGCGGTCCGAGCCGCGATCGAGGACCTGGACGGTGCGCGATGATCCCGCTGACCGCCGACGTGGACAACATCCGGATCGCCTTCGACGAGGGATCCCTGACCACGTTGAAGATCGTGATCGCCGCGATCCTCTTCGGGATCGCGCTCGACACCCGGGTCACAGACTTCGTCGCCGCGATCCGGCGTCCCGGGACGATCGCGATCGGGGTGCTCGCGCAGTTCCTGGTGCTGCCGGCGATCACCTTCGTGCTGACCCTCGCCCTGGACCTGCGCGGCTCCGTGGCTCTGGGCCTGATCCTCGTCGCCTGCTGCCCACCGGGAAATGTCTCGAACATCCTCACCCACCGGGCCGGTGGGGACGTCGCCCTCTCCGTCTCGATGACCGCCGTCGGCAACGTGCTCGCGATCTTCCTGATGCCGCTCAACGTCGCCTTCTGGGGTGGGCTGCACCCGAGCGGGAAGCGGCTGCTGGAGGACATAGAGCTCAGCGCCGCCGACATGCTGCTCGAGGTCGGCACGGTGATCGGCATCCCGTTCGTGGTGGGTGTCGCGATCGCCCACTGGTGGCCGAGGGCCGCCACCCGGGCACACCGGGTGGTGGGCCCGATCTCCTTCCTCGCACTGGCCGGAATCATCGTGATCGGGGTCAGCAACAACTGGGACATCTTCATCACCTACATCGGCATCGTGCTGCTCGCGGTCTTCCTGCACGACGCCCTGGCGCTGCTGCTGGGCTACGGGATCGGACGAGCCACCCGCCTGCCCGCAGCCAGCACCCGGGCAATGACCTTCGAGGTGGGCATCCGCAACGCCGGACTCGGCCTGCTGCTGGTCTTCACCTACTTCGACGGGCTCGGCGGAATGGCCCTGGTCGCAGCCTGGTGGGGGATCTGGGACATCATCGCCGGACTGTGCGTGGCGACGTGGTGGCGACGCCGGAGCACCGACAATCTGGAGCGGGCGACGACATGTTGATCCTGGTCACCGGCGGCAACGGCTTCCTCGGATCATCTGTGGTTGACGGGCTCGCTGCCTCGGGCCACGAGGTGGTCAGTGCCGACCTGACCGTCAGCGCCCCACGAGCCGAGCAGCAGTGCGTGACCTCGGTCGTCATGGACGTGACCGACGCAGAGCTGGTCGACCGAGTCATCGGCGAGCACCGCCCGGATTGCGTCGTGCACCTCGCGTCGGTCGTGACGCCCGGGAAGGACTCCTCGCGCGGCCTGGAGTACGCCGTCGACGTGGACGGAAGTCGTCACGTGTTCGAGGCGTGCCTGCGACACGACGTACGCCGGGTCGTGGTCTCCTCGAGCGGCGCTGCCTACGGATACCACCGGGACAACCCCGCACGGCTCACCGAGGACGACCCGGTCCGCGGCAACCGGGAGTTCGCCTACAGCCACCACAAGCGGCGGGTCGAGGAGATGCTCGCCGAGCTGCGTGACACCGAGCCGGGACTCGAACAGGTGGTGTTGCGGATCGGCACGATCCTCGGCGAACGGGTGGACAACCAGATCACCGCACTCTTCGAACGCAAGCGCCTGCTGAAGATCCGCGGTGCTGACTCCCCCTTCGTGTTCATCTGGGACACCGACGTCGTGGCGATCATCGAGCAGGCAGTCACCGGATCTGTCACGGGAGTCTTCAACGTGGCAGGGGACGGCGCACTGACCATCGACGAGATCGCCCGGTTGCTCCACAAGTCGACCCTCGCAGTCCCAGAGCCGCTGCTGCGCGGGGCGCTCGCGGTCGGCTCCCGGCTCGGCCTCACGGCGTACGGCCCGGAGCAGACGAAATTCCTCCAGTTCCGTCCCGTGCTGGCCAACGACCGACTCAAGGAGGTCTTCGGGTTCGCCCCCACCCACACCAGCCGGCAGGCCTTCGAAGCGTGGTGCGCCAGCGCCGGAGCGCGGCGAGGGTGACGACCGCCCGTCTCGTGGTCCATCCTTGAGGCACTGTTCCGTCGAGAGTGAGGCTTCCCCATGCGTGCGATCTGGAAGGGTGCAGTGTCCTTCGGGCTGGTGTCCGTCCCCGTGAAGCTGTACGCCGCCACCGAGAGTCACGACGTCTCGTTCCGGCAGGTGCATGCCAAGGACGGCGGACGGATCAAGTACCAGCGCGTCTGCTCCCTGGACGGGGAGGAGGTCGCCTACGCCGACATCGCCAAGGGGTATGAGACCGAGGACGGGGAGATGGTCATCCTCACCGACGACGACATGACTTCTCTGCCTTCGGCGTCGAGCCGTGAGATCTCGGTCGAGAAGTTCGTGCCCAGCGACCAGATCGACCCCATGCTCTTCGAGAAGTCCTACTACCTCGAGCCGGAGAAGACCGGCGCCAAGCCCTACGCGCTGCTGCGCCAGGCCCTGCTCGACGCCGACCGGATGGCGGTCGTGACGGTCGCGCTGCGCCAGCGCACCTCCGTCGCCGTGCTCCGGGTCCGCCCCAGTGAGACCGGCGACGTGATCGTCCTGCAGACGATGATGTGGCCCGACGAGATCCGCACCCCTGACTTCACCGTCGAGGCGGGCGAGGTCAAGGACAGCGAGGTCAAGATGGCCCGGATGCTCGTCGAGACGCTCGCCGGCGACTTCGTCGCCAGCGACTACGAGGACGACTACGCCGGCGCCGTCGAGGCGCTGGTGAAGAACAAGGTCGAAGGGGGCGAGGTCAAGCGCACCCCGACCACCACCAAGTCCTCCGGAGAGGTCGTCGACCTGCTCGCCGCGCTGCAGAAGTCCGTCTCCGCAGCGAAGAAGGCCCGTGGCGAGGACGACGACACGGGCAACGACACGGACGATGAGTCCGGCAACAAGACCAGCAACAAGACCGGCAACAAGACCGGGGCACCGGCCCCGAAGAAGGCCACCTCCAAGAAGACCACCAAGAAGTCTCCCCCGAAGAAGGCACCCGCCAAGAAGTCGGCCCCCAGGAAGAAGGCCAGCTGAGGGCGATGACTTCCGAGGCCAGGTCGGGTCAGCACGATCATCGCGTGCCACCACATCGAGGAGACGACCATGACCCTGTCCGACACCCCCGGCGCCCCCTGCTGGATCGAGCTCTTCACCACTGACCCCGAGGCCGCCGCCGCGTTCTACGGCGATCTGTTCGGCTGGAGCTTCACCGACCCGAATCCGGACCTCGGTGGCTACCAGAGCGTGCTGCTCGACGGAGAGATCGTCGCCGGGATGATGCGCAACGACGGAACCACCGACGAACCGAGCGCCTGGACGACGTACCTCGAGACGGCCGACATCGACGACACCGCGCGCAGGATCGCCGCACACGGCGGCAAGGTCCTGGTGGGGCCGCACCAGGTCGGCGGGCTGGGCCACATGCTCTTCGCCACCGACCCCGGCGGCGCCATGGTGGGAGCCTGGCAGCCCAT
>JAKDNC010000513.1 GCA_030452025.1 Nocardioides sp.
GGGGGTCAACCACGACTCCTACGACCCCACGGCACACACCGTCATCTCCAACGCCTCGTGCACGACCAACTGCCTCGCGCCGATGGCGAAGATCCTCAACGACGGACTGGGCATCAACCGCGGCCTGATGACCACGATCCACGCCTACACCGCGGACCAGAACCTGCAGGACAACATTCACAAGGACCTGCGTCGCGCCCGCGCGGCCGCAGTCAACGTCGTGCCCACCTCCACCGGAGCCGCGAAGGCTCTGGGGCTGGTGCTGCCCGAGCTCAAGGGCAAGCTGGACGGCTACGCACTCCGGGTCCCGGTGCCGACCGGATCGGTCACCGACCTGACCATCGAGGCGTCGCGGAGCACCTCCGTCGAGGAGGTCAACGACCTCATGAGGGCCGCCGCGGAGGGCGCATTCTCCCGCTTCGTGAAGTACTCCACCGCACCGATCGTCTCGTCCGATATCGTCACGGACCCAGCCTCGTGCATCTTCGACGCACCCCTGACCAAGGTGATCGACAACCAGGTCAAGGTGGTGGGTTGGTATGACAACGAGTGGGGCTACTCCAACCGGTTGGCCGACCTGATCGAACACATCGGCGCGTCACTCTGAAGCACGTCCTCCTCACCGCAGAACAGGAACACATGTCAGGCATCGACTCGCTCGCCCCTGCCGGCAAGCGCATCCTCGTCCGCTCCGACCTCAACGTCCCACTCGAGGGCACCACGATCACCGACGACGGGCGGATCCGCGCGAGCGTCCCGACGATCGAGGCGCTCTCGGATGCCGGGGCGCGGGTCGTCGTGTTGGCTCACCTGGGGCGTCCCAAGGGCGTCCCGGACGCGGCGTACTCACTGGCGCCGGTCGCGGCCCGCCTCGGCGAGCTCCTCGGGAAGGACGTCGCCTTCGCGACGGACACGGTGGGGGAGAGCGCGAGCGCGACCGTCGCCGGTCTCGGGGACGGTGATGTGGCGGTCCTCGAGAACGTCCGCTTCAACCCGGGGGAGACCAGCAAGGACGACACTGAGCGGGGCGCCTTCGCCGACCGGCTGGCAGAGCTCGGTGACGCGTTCGTCAGCGACGGCTTCGGTGTGGTGCACCGCAAGCAGGCCTCCGTCTACGACATCGCCAGCCGCCTGCCCCACGCCATGGGCAGACTCGTCGAGACGGAGATCGACGTACTTCGCCGCCTGACCGAGACCCCGGTGCGGCCCTACGCCGTCGTCCTCGGCGGGTCGAAGGTCTCCGACAAGCTCGGCGTCATCGACAACTTGCTGGAGAAGGCAGACACACTCCTGATCGGCGGCGGCATGGTCTTCACCTTCCTCAAGGCCCAGGGCCACGAGGTTGGTCAGAGCCTCCTGGAGGAGGACCAGATCGACGTGTGTCGTGACTACCTGGCTCGGGCCGAGGCGCAGGGGGTGAAGATCCTGCTGCCGACCGACATCGTCGTCGACACCACCTTCCCTTCGGGCGAGCACACTCCGGCGCCCGTTGTGGTCCCCGCCGAACGGATCCCCGCCGACAGCCTGGGGCTCGACATCGGCCCGGCGTCCGCAACGGCATTCGCGGTCGCGCTGGCCGAGGCAAGGACAGTCTTCTGGAACGGTCCGATGGGTGTCTTCGAGGTCGAGGAGTTCTCCCACGGCACTCGCGTCGTCGCTGAGGCACTCACCAAGGTGGACGGCCTGTCGGTGGTCGGGGGAGGGGACTCGGCTGCCGCCGTGCGCCAGCTCGGCTTCGCCGACAGTGACTTCGGCCACATCTCCACCGGTGGAGGAGCCAGCCTGGAATACCTCGAGGGCAGGGAGCTGCCCGGTATCACCGTTTTGAACTAGGTCCTGGAGGACACCCGCAATGGCGAAGAAGCACACCCGTACGCCCCTGATGGCTGGGAACTGGAAGATGAACCTGAACCACCAAGAGGCTGTTGTCCTGGTGCAGAAGCTGGCGTGGACCCTGTCCGACAAGCGCCACGACTACGCCAAGGTCGAGGTCGTCGTGGCCCCGCCGTTCACCGACCTGCGCTCGGTCCAGACGCTCGTGGACGGCGATCGCCTGTCGATCAAGTACGCCGCCCAGGACGTCTCGGTCCACGACTCCGGCGCATTCACCGGTGAGGTCTCCGCAGCGATGCTGGCCAAACTCGGCTGCTCCTACGTCGTCGTCGGGCACTCCGAGCGTCGGGAACATCACGGCGAGACCGACCAGGTCGTCAACCAGAAGGCCGTCAAGGTGATCGACGCAGGAATGACCCCGATCGTCTGTGTGGGCGAGGGACTCGAGGTGCGCCGGGCCGGCGGCCACTGCGACCATGCCTTGGCCCAGGTGGACGGTTCCCTCGCCGGGCTCAGCGCCGAACAGGTCGCCGAGGTCGTCATCGCCTACGAGCCGGTCTGGGCGATCGGCACCGGCGAGGTGGCCACTCCCGAGGACGCGCAGGAGGTCTGCGCGGCCATCCGCGCACGGATCACCCAGGTGCACGGCGAGGTGGCGGGCGGAGCCGTCCGCATCATCTACGGCGGCTCGGTGAAGGCTGCCAGCGTGGCCGGGATCATGGCCATGGACGACGTCGACGGAGCGCTCGTCGGTGGCGCGAGTCTGCAGGCCGACGAGTTCGGCGGCGTCTGCCGGTTCTACGACATGCCGGTGCTGTGATCATGGAGCGTTGGGTTAGAGTGGCGGGGTGCTGAACCTGATCTTCACCGTCATTCTGGTGGCCACCAGCCTGCTGCTGATCCTGATGGTCCTGCTGCACAAGGGACGCGGCGGCGGCCTCTCCGACATGTTCGGTGGCGGTGTCTCCAGCGGCCTGGGCGGCTCATCCGTGGCAGAGCGCAACCTTGACCGACTCACCGTCGGGCTCGGAGTCATCTGGGGAGCCACGATCATCGGGCTGTCCCTGCTGATGGCCTACAACGGCGTCTGACCTCAAGAGGAGACCAAGACTCATGGCTGGTGGAGCGAACGCAATCCGGGGCAGCAGGATCGGCGCCGGGCCGATGGGGGAGTCGGCGCGCGGCGAGGCCGCCCCGCGCCAGAGCGTGACCTACTTCTGCTCCCACGCCCCCCCGGCTGTGGTCACCATCGCCAACGCGGGGAA
>JAKDNC010000514.1 GCA_030452025.1 Nocardioides sp.
TCGGACCGATTGCAGGGGCGAGTGAGATGACGAGGCCGACCCGACCCATCATGCGGCCACGGGAGTGCGCTGGGACGACATTCATCATCGTCGTCATCAGCAGGGGCATCATGATGCCGGTGCCCGCAGCTTGGACGACGCGTCCGATGAGCAGGACGGTGAATCCGGGAGCCACGAGGCAGATCAGGGTGCCCGAGGAGAACAAGATCATCGCCGCCAGGAAGATCTGGCGGGTGCTGAAACGCTGCAGGAGGAATCCGGTCGTCGGAATGACAACGGCCATGGTGAGCATGAATGCACTGGTCAGCCACTGGCCGAGCTCTGGCGGAATCCCCAGCGAAGCGTTGAGCTCTGGGATCGCAATGGCCATCGTCGTTTCGTTGAGGATCGCGACGAAGGCGGCGACCAGCAGCAGCCAGATCACCCTCATTCCGGCAGGATCGATGGAGTCAGCCCGCGGATCGTTGGGACGGGACGGTGAGGTGTCGCTGGACAAAGAGGTGCTCCGATCGAAAAATTTTCTGTCATCGCCCGGACTGGGCGGAATACCACAGGCAGAGGCCGAATCTGCGTGTGGGCAAAGAGATCAACGGCAATCTGTCTCAGCTTATTCCGTCAACTTGGGAATATCGGGAAAATCTTACCCGCACACCTGGTTGCATCCGTCACTTCTCCTGGTCAACAACGGATCGATGAACGGCATGTGCACACGGCGCGGATACCCCATCACAGTTCTCTGTGCACCCATCATCAGCGGCTGAGTCCCTTCGACTCCGTTGTTAGCGTCGAGACTGGAAGTCCAGTGCTTCCACTCACAAAGGCACTCCGAGCGAACGGATGAGGAATGACTCTGAAGACCGTAACCACGAAGTCCCTGGCAGCGGCGCCGCTTGACGAAGCAGCTGTGCGTGGCCCCAGCACGGTCGCCCCCGCCTCGGAAGCATCAACTGCCAGCACAGGTGGAACAAACGTCGAGGCCGGGCAAGCGTCCCCGGTGAATCCATCGGCAGAGGTGAAGTTCGACAACACCGGTGACTTCCTCCACCACTACGAAGGACAGGGCCTTAAGAACTCGAAGGGCGGCTACCAGGGCGAATGCGTGAGCCTGATCTCCCGAGCTCTCGAAGAAGTCCATGGCGTCGACCACGGCGCGTGGGGAAATGCCATTGACTACCAAAACGGCGGAATCGGCGGCAAGAAAATGGCTGCGAACGGGTTCAGCTGGAACACCGACCACAACTTCGAGAACGGTGACATCCTCGTGTGGGGCGATGGTGCCCAGACCAGCAGCTACGGCCACATCGGAATCTACTACGAAGGACAGGTCTGGCACCAGAACTTCAACGGCGACCGGACTCTGCACACCTACGATGGCCTGATCGACGCATACATCGGCTACTGGCGAGCCTGAGAATCTCGCTCGAAAACCACGAAGGCTCCGAACCATATCGGTTCGGAGCCTTCATCGTCTGGTGGAGGTAACGCGACAGTGCTCGAACCTTGCCCCGTCTCTACAGCTGGCGGTCTCGTCGCATCGAGAGATCCGTCGTCGGCGGAGGCCAGTAACAGTCACTCAGGAGTTCAAGGAGCGACTACCTGTCCCGCTACCGCGCTTGACGGTGGAGATGCTGGACGAGGCAGAGCACCGATACCGCAACGGCGAGACGCTGCGGCAGGTCGCGCATGCTCTGGGCGTGAGCAGGCCGCGGCTCTCGGATCGTTTGCGCAAGCGCGGGGTCGTGATCCGTCGCCAGTCTCCTTCCCCGGAACAGGTGCTGGAGATGGCCCGCCGCTATGAGCAGGGCGAGTCACTGGCGCGAGTCGGTGCGCGGGTCGGCTTCGACGCGGGCACCGTACGGACGCATCTCCGTAGTGCGGGTGTAGCAATTCGAGACGCACATGGGCGCCGCTAGTGACCCCGGCTACGTTGCGGGTATCTCGGCCATAACGGGAATGTGGAGTTGGGTCGCGATCGGCGTGTAGAGGTCCACGCCTTGTTGCTTGGTCTGGAGCGAGAGCAGAAGGGCGTATCGGACGGGTAGATCGCGGCGGTCTTTGCGGCTGTTGTTCTTCCACCAGCCGCCGACGGGATAGACCGCGACGTTGTTGCAATGGGCCAGCTCGGCACCGGTGCCGGTCCACTCGTCTTGGTGCAGCGACCCCAGGTGTCGGCCTCGCTCGCCGAGGAACCAACGGTCTGACTCGCTCGGCCGAGAGCCGCCTTCTTCGTTCTGTGCTTCTCGGTTGACGCGCTGGACAAACTCGGTTTGGTTCTCCAGTCGGCCCTGGAGGTCGAACCGCAGACCGTGGGATGCGTACTGGTACTTGTTGCGCCACCCTCGTCGAGATGCGGACGGCTCGATGAAGTAGGACAGGGTAACGCGGAGGCGTACCTCGGTCGCGCCAAGGCTCTGGAGGACATCGGTCGGCCATGGCAACGGGTGGAGGCGGAAGTGCCGCATCGAATACGTGTTGCCGCTGAACGGAACGAAGCTGTCCTGAGCGATGAGCGTAACCGCGCCCCGGCCCGAGTTCAGCACATCCTCTTCCGATGGCACACCCCAGCCGAACTGACGCAGGAGCGTCTGTCGCGCGGTCTTGGTGTCGTCCGTACCGAGCTGTTGGACCATCGATTCGGTCCACTCCGCCGAATGTGTCAAGAGTCCTCGCACGGTTTCGGGCCAGTACGAGGGATACCGGCCCATCGCCAGGGTCGCCAACCGGGAGGCCTGAGCGGCCGCGGCACTCGTGGCGTTGGCCGAGGTCAATGCGGCGTCGGTCTGGTGCCCGGTCGAGCGCAGCGAGAGCGAAGGCAACCGATCCTCGAACATACCGGCGCCGTCCGTCAGGACATTGCCTCCTTCCATGCAGATATCCGGCTTGATCGGCCATCGGCTTTTGTTGAAGTAGAGCGAGGTCGTGGTGTGTGGCGAGATGTCCCCGGATGCGGCCACGACGTTCCATCCTGCGTACTGCGGGTGCGAAGGGACATGTGTGAGTTCCGTGTAGGCACCGACAGTAAGCGCGTTCCAGGCCTGCGCCGGGTCCTGGATCGGCGAGTTCACGGAGTTCGTGTGGTGATCGATGTCGTAGGAG
>JAKDNC010000515.1 GCA_030452025.1 Nocardioides sp.
GGTCGGGGTCGGCTCCAACCAGTGTGGCGGCGGCGGGGGCGGCCAGCAGCCATGCTGCGGCCCCCGACATCGCGTGGGTTGGGCCCATCACCATGCTTTGCTCACCCCTAGTTGCTGCCGGATCCGCTGAGGGATTCACCGGCGTCGGCGATCAGGCCGACCAGGGCAGGCAGCCACCGGTAGGTGATGTCTTCGGCGGCGTTGATGATGGCCGAGGCGAGCCGGACGATCCCTTCACCGTCCTGGTCGTTGTTGTAGTGGATGACGCCACGCAGGACTCCGATGCCGAGCAGCACCAGCAGCCCGGTCTTGATGACTTTCCCGATCATGGGTTCCCCTTCTTCGGGCGCGCCGGAGCCTTGTCGTTGCCGCCGCCGTCACCGAGTAGAGCTTCGAAGCGGTCCCCGATCCAGTCGCCGATGCCGACCAGCGAGTCAAAGGCGTTGTCGACCCACTGCGGGCTTGCGATGCCGACGCCTTGTCCGAGGTACCGCAGGATCGCTAGGGCGACCCCGATGGCGACCAGCACACCCAGTACGCGCATGACGATGCCCATGCAGCCTTGGGACGTGTTGGAAGCCATGGGTGAACTCTCTCAGTCGAGGGGATCAGGTCAGGGGTCAGAAATTCGACGCGGTAGCCAAGGTCAATCGTCGGTGTCGATGCGGTCTGCCCGCACCCACTGGGTCTGCTGGATGGTGATCTGAGTCGGCTCGTCGTTTGATCCTTCGGGCGGCGGCACCACGAACGTCGCGGGGACCTTGATCGGCGTGTAGCCAAGCGCACTCAGTCGCGCGGCGACCCGTTCTTCGATGCCCTGGATCTCTTCGCCACAACCCGGTACGGGGCACGGCTGGGTGCGCTTGGGGAGAAGGAAGGTCTGGACGAGAAGTTCCTGCCCCATGTCGTTGACGTACCACCCGCGGCCTTTCGGGGCGCTCTCGTCGAGTTCCGAGCAGAGGGCGTTGTCCATCACTTGGATGGAGGTGTGTATGTCCAGTTTGCCGATACCAACCCGGTTGCCCATCTGGCCCCTCATTAGGGTGCCGATGTTCTCGTTCGACGGCTTCTGGGCGGCTGAGAAAATGTTCACCTGCATCGCTCGGGCGAGTTGGGCGATCTCCTCCATCTTGGTGCGGGAGTCCTCCTGGAGCGCCTTGATGTCGGGGTCTTTCGACATGGTGAAGGCTGAGCCGATCTCATCGAAGAACAGGATCATCCGCTTCGGCACGTCTTCTACCGCGATGTTGCGCACACCGTCTGCGGCGAGGCGCCGCAGCTCGTCCAGGTTCTCTGCTTCGTGGGCCCGGATGAGGTTCTGGCGGCGCATCATCTCGTTGTTGGCGTAGGTGATGGCGGTGTTGATTTCCTCTTGGGCCGTCCGTGCATCCGTTGGCGCAGATGCACGGATGTTCGGGTATGCGCCCTTGGTGTAGGCTGTCCAGTCGGTCACCTTCGGGTCGAGCGTGACCAGTTCGCATAGGTCTGGGTTCATGACGGTCCCATAAAGGACCATGCCCAGCAGGACCGACTTGCCCGCACCGGTGCTGCCGCCGACCAGCGTGTGTGGGCTGGTCCCCAACTTGATAACAGCTTCGTAGCCGCCTTTGGCAGGCCCGAGCAGGATCCTTCCTTCGCGGAACATCTGGTGCCACCGCTCGCACTCCGGGGTTCCCTCAGCAGGGAAGTGGATGTGCGATGGGAGTGAGGTCACTGCCGTGATCGCCACGGTGCCCTGGTGGGGTTGCCATTCGTAGCGCCAATCGTTGACTTCGGCGAGTGAGTCGAAGTGGTCTTGGAATGCACGTCGATCGTCGGCCTTGGTGACGTCGACGGTGCCGAACCGGATCGTCAACTGGGCGGCGCGTTCGGCGACGATGGTGTCTCCGGCCTTGTCGCTGACCCATTCGTGCACGTCCAGGTCGACGGGGATGCCGCCACGGGGCACCTTGAACTTCTGTGACACCACCTGCCGCAGGCGACGTTCCTCGGTCTTGCGGAGCGCCATCTGGTGGCCCCTCGGGACCGCGTTAAGCGTCAACGACGCCTCCGCTCCGAACACCCAATCGGGCAGCCACACCCGGTCGGTCCACTCGGTCTCCAACGCCTGGTCGATGCTGGACTCCAGTTGCTGCTGGGTGAGGATCGAGGAGAAGTCCGCGGTCCCGAGGACCACCGTCACTTCGACGGGGGTGTTGGCGGCGCCCTTCCCTTCGGGGACCCACCGAGTCACCTGCAGTTGCGCCTGTCCGGCGGCCTGCCTGCCGGCGGCGCGGGTGACGGCCCCGACGACGACGTCGCTGATCTTGCGTGCCAGCCGTTTCCGGGTGGCCTCCCCGGAGCTCGGGTCGACCCCGGTGATGGCCAGGAGCCCGGGGGTGGACCAGTCGTAGATACATTCGGGGCCCCGGTTCACCCCGGCGTCGAAGCCGCGCTCCACCTTGTCGCGGAAGTCGCGGGCCGACACGTCGTAGGCCCCGAACCCGACATCGACCTGGACGGGAGTGTCGGTGGCAATCGTTCCCCCGTCGCCCCAGGTGAGGTCGATGTCGAACGTATCGTTAGCGCCACGGCGGGCCGGGAACAGTTGGGAGACCGTGGACTCCACCCAGCGACGTGTCCGCTTCTGCGTCAGCCGCTGGTCATCAGCCGTGACCATCTCGAACAGCAGGTACCCAGGCTGCGTGGTGTAGTCGAAGACGGTGGCCTCACCGAGGATCTGTTCGACGGACTTCTCCGCCATCCAGCGGGTCGCCGGGGCGGCAGCAGCTGAGTCCCCTTCGTAGACGATCGCACCGGCGCGGGGACGTTTCGGGCCCTTCCAGCGGCGCACCATGATCCGGGTGGCCGGGTCGGTGGGGTTGGTTCGGCTGATGCGGGGATGCCCGCAGTGCTTCCCGGTGGAGGCGTACAGGCTCTCGATTGCCTTGCGTCGGGCCGGGACCTGCCGTGCGGCCCGACCGATCGTATAGACGAGCCCGACGACGGTGAGGACCGCCAACGGTGCCCACCAGGTCGCCCACCGCTGCCACCAGGCGAGGCAGAGTCCGAGGACAGCGAGATAGTTGACCAGCACGTGCG
>JAKDNC010000516.1 GCA_030452025.1 Nocardioides sp.
GTCGATGTCGAAGCCGCCGTCCAGGGACTCCAGCGCCCGGTCGAAGCGCTCCGGCTCGTCGGTGTGGAGGGTGAGCAGTGGCTGTCCCTCGGTGACCTCGTCGCCGGGACGTGCGTGCCAGACGACACCGGCCCCTGCCTGGACGGAGTCCCCCAGCTTCGCGCGTCCGGCGCCGAGACGCCAGGCAGTCACGCCGACCGCCATCGCGTCGAGCCGGGTCAGCAGCCCGGTCGACGGCGCATTGACGACGTGGGATTCCTTCGCGCGGGCCATCGGGGCGTCCGGGTCGCCGCCCTGGGACCGGATCATCGCCTTCCAGACGTCCATCGCGGAGCCCTCCTTGAGCTTGTCGGCCGGGTCGATGTCGGTGACCCCTGCACCGGCCAGCATCTCCCGGGCCAGCGCGACGGTCAGCTCGACGACGTCGGCGGGACCGCCGCCGGCGAGGACCTCGACGGACTCGGCCACTTCGACCGCGTTGCCGGCGGTGCGTCCGAGCGGCGTCGACATGTCGGTCAGGAGCGCAACGGTGTGGACACCCGCGTCCTTGCCGAGCCCGACCATGGTCTCGGCCAGTTCCCGCGCCTTCGCGAGGTCCTTCATGAAGGCGCCGGTGCCGACCTTGACGTCGAGGACCAGCGAGCCGGTCCCCTCGGCGATCTTCTTGGACATGATCGAGGAGGCGATCAGCGGGATCGCCTCGACGGTGCCGGTGACGTCACGCAGGGCATAGAGCTTCTTGTCCGCGGGCGCGAGGCCGGTGCCTGCGGCGCAGATCACCGCGCCGACCTCCTCGAGCTGGGTGAGCATCTCCTCGTTGCTGAGGTCGGCCCGCCAGCCGGGGATTGCCTCCAACTTGTCCAGTGTGCCGCCGGTGTGGCCAAGGCCGCGCCCGGAGAGCTGGGGTACGGCGACTCCGCAGGCCGCCACCAGCGGCGCGAGCGGCAGCGTGATCTTGTCGCCGACGCCACCGGTGGAGTGCTTGTCCGAGGTCGGGCGCGAGAGCGACGAGAAGTCCATCCGCTCCCCTGACGCGATCATCCCCGCGGTCCAGCGGGAGATCTCTTGGCGGTTCATCCCGTTGAGGAGGATCGCCATCGCCAGCGACGACATCTGCTCGTCGGGCACGGTCCCATCGGTGTAGGCCTGGATCACCCAGTCGATCTGGCTCTCGCTGAGCTCATGCCCGTCGCGCTTGGCGACGATCACCTCGACGGCATCGTGCTGGTTCACAGGCGCTCCATTCACTTTGAGGATCCGCGCCAGCCACCCGCCGACGCAAGCTTCTATTCCCGTACGCGGGCCAGCACATCACGGTGAGGGAGGTCCGGCCAATGGGCAGCAGATCTGCGCTGAGTATATGGTTGGAACTCGACCAGATTCGGAATGTCGAGCAGCGAGAAGCTGAAACGCTACGCTCGAGGCGGTCGCTCGGGCGAGGGACTCGGGGGCTTCGTCGAGCACGAGGATGGAGTGACTAAGTGCAGACGGCGTACAGCCGAGTCACGGTCGTGACTGCGGAACGCACAGTCGATCTTGCTCTGCCGACAGGGCTGCCGCTGTCGCAGGTGCTCCCCCAGCTGCTGCGGTACGCCGCCCCGTCCACGGGTGGTGACGGGGCACCCACCAGCTGGACACTGTCGAAGCTCGGTGGTCAGCAGGTGCCGCTCTCGCAGACCCTGACCGATGCAGCCGTCCTTGACGGCGACGTCCTCGAGCTGCGCCCGCAGGGAACCGAGTCGCGTCCGGTGATGGTCGACGACGTCCGCGACGCAGTCGAGGACCGCGTCGATGCCGCCGGCGGCATCTGGACCAACCGGACGACCGGCTCGTTCACGGTCCTGGTCGGATGCCTGCTGCTCGGCCTGCTGGCAGTGGTGGTCGTGCTCGCGGGGATGTTCACGACCGCGCAATGGCCGACTCAGATCGACTCCCTCTCGACCGCTGTCAGTGCGGTGGTGACTTTGGTCTTCGCCACCTGGTGGGCGGCGCAGCACACCGGAGAGCTGGTCGCGCAGGTCGCCGCTGCCGTGGCGATGGCGTGGGGTGGGATGCTCGGCCTTTTCGTGGCCCATGCCGTCGAGACCGACTACTGGCTCACGATCACGATTTGTGCCCTGGCCGCGGCAGTCGTGGCGGGCGCCTCACGCGCGCTCACCGAGGTGACCACAGGACACCTCGCGTTCGGTGCGGTGCTGCTGATCTCCGCGGTCGTGATGTTGCTGGCCGAGACCGGTGACCTCGGTCAACGGGTGGGCCCGCGGCTGTTGCCCGTGCTCGCCCTGCTGTCGATCGGCGCGATTCCCCGGGTCTCACTGTCGGTCGGCGGCCTGTCCAGCGCGGACTACCGGGTTCGCAACGTCGGCGTGCTCGACCTCGCCTCCCTGCAGGCGCGCTATCGGATGAGCAACGCGATCCTGGGCGGGATGGTGACCGCGATCAGCGTGGTGATCGTGTGGTTCGGCACCGGCCTCACCCTCTCCACCTCGTCGTGGGACCGCTACCTGGCACTGGGGCTGGCTGCCGGAATGGTGCTGCGCTCCCGGGCGTTCTCCCGGACCCAGCACATGTTGCCGTTGCGAGTGGCCGGGCTCGCCCTGGTCAGCCTCGCCCTGGTGCGGTGCACGATCGACCGCGCCGATCTGGCTCCATGGCTCGGCGTGGCCGTCGCCGGTGCTCTGCTGGCAGGGATCGGGCTCGCATCCATCCAGCTGTCGGAGATCCCGGCGGCACGGGTCAAGCGGACCCTCAATGTCGCGGAGTCCTTGGTGCTGATCGTGATCCTGGTGCTCATGTTCGGCTCGTTCACGGTCTATGCACAGTTTGAGGGGATGTTCGGATGACAGACGACGAGAGCGACGGACCAGACCCGGCCATCAGGCGGCGGCAGCAGGCCCAGGGGGCAGCCGGAGACTTGGCGCGGATGGGCATCGACCCCCGCAGCCTCGGGCTCGGGGACCAGCCTCCTTCCCCGCCTCCGTCACAAGATCGACGGGACCCGGCCGTGGATGAAGCCAGCAACGTGGTCCAACTGCGTCCCGGTACCGCTACGCCCACCCACGGACTCACG
>JAKDNC010000517.1 GCA_030452025.1 Nocardioides sp.
AGGTCGTTGCGGTAGTGCGACGGCGCGAGCCCCGGGCTGGGTCCGGGGCTGGGTCCTGACTTGGCGGAAGAGGCCGGAAGGGGGGCTCGCGGGTCCAGCTTCGAGCTGATCGGGTGCCCGGACAGGCGGCCCAGGACCTCGAGCATGCCACTCTCGTCCACGTGCTCGTGGTGCGCGGCGACCACGAGACGGGAATGGGTGAGACCGACCGAGACGGCGCTGCCGGAGCGCGGGACGGCGAGCTCCTCGCACATCAACGGGAGCTTGCGGTGGTGCAGGACGCGCATCGAGGGCGATCCGAGCTCGTGGTTGATCCTGTCCAGGCGACCCTGGAGGACAGTGGGTTCCGGGAGGTCTGTGACCTCGACGGTGAGGAGGTTCTGCGACGCAGTGCGGAGATCGGCCTTCCGTGCCCGAGTCATGTCCGTGCCCCTACAGGCTCACGGCGACGAAGATCGCCGTACCCGGGGTCACCAGGCCGCGGGTTCGGGACCACCCGCCCCACGTGCGGTCGTGGGCCTCGGGCCACTCCGGTTCGTCGAACCGGATCACGGCCATGCCCGCAGCAGCCAGGAGTGCCACCCAGTCGCCGATGGTGCGATGGTGCTCGACGTAGGCCACCTCCTCGGTGTCCTCGTTGACCTCGACGTAGGGGGTGCGGTCCCAGTAGGACTGCGACGCGACCAGGCCCTCCACGCCGGGATCGTCGGGGAACATCCACCTGGTCGGGTGGGTCACCGAGAACGCGAATCGGCCCCCCGGACGCAGCATCCGCGCCACCTCGTCGACGGCGCGCTGGCCGTCCGCGACGAACTGCAGTGCTCCGAAGGAGCAGAAGACGATGTCGAAGGTGTTGTCGGCGAAGGGCAGGTGGGTCGCGGTCGCGCAGACGGAGGGGACGGCGACTCCGGTCTCGTCGTCGAGACGCAGCGAATGCTGCAACTGGCGCTGGGAGAGGTCGAGGCCGATCGCGCGACCGCCCTGCTGGTTGACCCAGCGCGAGCACTGGCCGGCCCCGCTGCCAAGCTCGAGCACGTCCTTGCCGGCGACGTCTCCGAGCAGTCCGGCGCGTTCCTCGGTCAGGCCCTCGGGGCCCCACACGAAACCGATGTCACCGAGGAAAGTGCCGTGGGTCTGCTGGTACTCATCGGCATAGCGATTCCAGTCCCTGCGGTTGGCCCTGCGGGAGTTGTCTTCGTCCACCGGCACCCGAAGGGCGTGCACACCGCTCATGAGGACGAGGTTAAGGCATGCACGAGCGACGCCGCCGACGGCGGTCTCGAGGTCCCCGGTTGGACGAGCGTGGTGTGAGCCAAGTAATCTTTAGGTTGCGCCTAAGTCTGCCTGCGTCCCGGACCGAGTGGACCCTCGCTCGCTCACCTGAAACGGGGAGTGAAACAGGGCTTGTGGCGTGCCCGCACGACCATCATCCATCCAAGGAATCATTTCCCTTATGACGAGCACCATCTCTACTCTTCCCGATTACGACGCCCCCCAGGTGGCGGTCAACGACATCGGTTCCGAAGAGGACTTCCTCGCGGCAATTGACGCGACCATCAAGTACTTCAACGACGGCGACATCGTCGAGGGCACCATCGTCAAGGTGGACCGCGACGAGGTGCTGCTCGACATCGGTTACAAGACCGAAGGCGTCATCCCCTCCCGCGAGCTCTCGATCAAGCACGACGTCGACCCCGCAGAGGTCGTTTCCGTGGGTGACAAGGTCGAGGCCCTCGTTCTCCAGAAGGAGGACAAGGAAGGCCGGCTGATCCTGTCCAAGAAGCGCGCGCAGTACGAGCGCGCCTGGGGCACCATCGAGCAGGTCAAGGAAGAGGACGGTGTCGTCGAAGGAACCGTCATCGAGGTCGTCAAGGGTGGTCTCATCCTCGACATCGGCCTCCGTGGCTTCCTCCCGGCTTCCCTCGTGGAGATGCGTCGCGTCCGCGACCTGCAGCCCTACGTCGGCCAGACCCTCGAAGCCAAGATCATCGAGCTCGACAAGAACCGCAACAACGTGGTCCTGTCGCGCCGTGCGTGGCTCGAGCAGACCCAGTCCGAGGTGCGCCAGGGATTCCTGACGCAGCTCCAGAAGGGTCAGATCCGCAAGGGTGTCGTCTCCTCGATCGTCAACTTCGGTGCGTTCGTGGACCTCGGCGGCGTCGACGGCCTCGTTCACGTCTCCGAGCTGTCCTGGAAGCACATCGACCACCCGTCCGAGGTCGTCACCGTGGGTGACGAGGTCACCGTCGAGGTCCTCGACGTCGACATGGACCGTGAGCGCGTCTCGCTGTCGCTCAAGGCGACCCAGGAAGACCCGTGGCAGCACTTCGCCCGGACCCACCAGATCGGCCAGATCGTGCCCGGCAAGGTCACCAAGCTCGTTCCGTTCGGTTCGTTCGTGCGTGTCGAGGAGGGCATCGAGGGCCTCGTGCACATCTCGGAGCTCGCCGAGCGCCACGTCGAGATCCCGGAGCAGGTCGTCCAGGTCAACGACGACGTCATGGTCAAGATCATCGACATCGACCTCGAGCGTCGTCGGATCTCGCTGTCCCTCAAGCAGGCCAACGAGACCGCGACCGCGGCCGACGCCGAAGAGTTCGACCCGACCTTGTACGGCATGACTGCGTCGTACGACGAGCAGGGCAACTACATCTTCCCGGAGGGCTTCGACCCCGAGACCGGTGAGTGGCTCGAAGGCTACGACGAGCAGCGCGCCGTCTGGGAGGACCAGTACGCCAAGGCGCACACCCGCTGGCAGGCGCACATCAAGCAGCAGGTCGAGGCCAAGGAAGCGGAGGCGGAAGCCGGCGAGGCGACCTCCTACTCCAGTGGTGGCGGCAGCGGCAGCACCGAGGCCCCCGTGGCCGAGGGTGCCGGCGCGGGCACTGCTGCTCCGGACACCAGCGGTTCGCTGGCCTCCGACGAGGCCCTGCAGGCGCTTCGCGAGAAGCTGACCGGCGGCGACAGCTGATCTGACGCAGAACGGCCCCGCCCACCCCCCCGGGGGGGGGGGCGGTTGGCGTTGCGGGGGCCGGCCCCCGCGGGGCGAGGGCGGGGGCCGCGGG
>JAKDNC010000518.1 GCA_030452025.1 Nocardioides sp.
CACGCGGCTCACTACGCAAACTCAACCCCACCGCGCTCGTACAGGTCGCGGCAGCCGTGATCATCGCCGGCTACCTCATCCCACTGCTCGGACTCACCCTCGCCGCATTCCTCGCGATCGACATCGCGCTCGGTCTGTGGCAACGCCGCTCCACTTCACCCCCAGCACAACCCGAAACCCCTGTCGACCAGTTGGGCGGTGCCCCCCGAGAATGAGCCGATCCCCGCAGATGCAGACCGCCGCGTGAACGTCATGCGTCGGGACCATGTTGTTCGAGGACCCGGCCGGATTCGAGACGGTTTCGGGTCTGATCGGACTTGGTGACCGCGAGGGCAGCGTTCACGGTCGGGCACGGCACCGACAGTCGGAGGCGGCGCTTCCGACCCGCTGGTGAGCTGGCGCGGTACCGGGCCAAGGTCACCACGGTTCCCGACTCGGAATGCTTGTGCTGGACCGGTGCGGTGGCCGGCCGCTCGGATCGTGAACATGACGATGGGTGCGGGCATGGTCGGTTCTGGTTCGCGCCGGGAGGGGTGATCAACAGGCATCCAGGGCGATAACAATCCTTTCCTCGACATGCTGACTGCCCTCCAGGAGGGCAACACGAAGCGCCAGGCGTGGGTCGCGGCCGAAGCCAGCGCCGTTGCCGCCGTACGCCGCGCGCTCCTCGACCAGGAAGTCGTCGAACATGACAACCTCCACGCCGTAGCCTATTGGAAAGCCGGACGAGCAAGCGAGGACCGCGAGCGCCGCATCGTTACCCGTTTCATGGCCGCAATGAACGGCGGCCTCGCCATCACCGACCCCCACATCCGCGCACGCATCGAACACGCCGCAGACGTCACGTGACGAAGTCCACCAGCGACCACGTTGCCGCGCGAACGGTGGTGCGAGATCATCGGCGTCGCCCAGGGTCCGGTGTTCGGCGGATTCGGGTTGGCTGCTGTCGATCACGGGCGGCACCAGCGGAGGTCGGTGAAGATGTTGGCACATGGTTGGAGATCTCGGGGGTGTCGATGGTGATGTCGAGGTGGGAGACGAGCCGGTATCGCAGGTCGCGTGCCGGCTGTTCGCCCAGGGGCTGTTCGGCGAGGAGAGCACTGACTGCGGTGGTGACGTCGTGGCCTTGGTCGTGTGCTTCTTGCAGGATTGTGGCGGTGGTCGGCCAATCGGGCTGAGCGGTGAGGCGGGGGTCGAGTTCGTTGGCCAGCGGAGCCCATCGGTCGGCTGGTCCGTTGGCGGCTGCTGCGAGGCGCGCGCGGACCTTGTTGCTGTCTGCCAGTTCGTTGGCGGCGGCGCGGCGTGGATCGGCGTTCCAGGTGCGGACGGCGTTGCGGAGTTCGCGGCGTGCGCGCAGCTGGGACAGGGCGAGTCGGGCCTGGACGCGGCTAGTCCCGTTGTCCCAGGAGTCACTGGGGCGGGCCGCCACGACCGTGATCGCGGCGAGTCGGGCTTGTTCTGGTGGCAGGTTGTCGAGGCGCTCGGCCAGTAGCAGGTCTCCGAGCGGTGTGGCGCTGGCCAGGGAGGCGACTAGTTCTGCCGGGCCGCGCAGTGTGAGGAGTTCGGCGGGGTCCATGTTGGTGGGGAACTGGGCGTAGCCGGGGTCGAGGCCGTGCGGGGTGAGCATCCAAAAATCACGCTCTGCAGCGACTTGGCCGGCCAGGTCGGCGTCGGTGGCGACGACCGGATCGCGTCCGACCGCCGCGAGTTGGGTGGCTTGTTCATCGGTCAGTGAGGTGCCCAAGGAAGCGACGCCGACGTAGCGCCCGGCGGAGGCGAGAGTGACAGCGATCGCGTCCATCGGGCCTTCAACGATGACCGGTACGGCACCATCTTCGACGAGCTCTTCGACGAGCCCGAAGAGCTGGTCGCCTTTGTGGAAGAGCGGGTTGTTGGCGGTGTTGAGGTATTTCGGCCCTGCCTTGTCGGCCTCGGTGAGCTCGGGATGGCGGCGTCCGACGAACCCGAGGATTTCTGTCCCGTTGTTGGTGATGGGGAAGGTGATGCGGTCGCGGAATCGGTCGATGAGGCGGCCGGTGCTGGCGGTGGTGGCGACCCCGGTGGTGAGCATTTCGGTGTCGGTGACGCCGTGCCTGCGTAGGTGGTCGACGAGGTTGGTCCATCCTGCCGGTGCCTGGCCGGGGCGGAAGTGTTCGTGCCCGTTCAGGTCGAGGCCGAAGCGACTGGCGAGGTAGTCGCGTCCCCAGGAGTTGGTGAACTTCTCGGCGAAGAAGGCTTGGGTCAGGTCGTTGATCTGGAGCATGCGCTCGCGGGTGACGGGGGAGAACTCCCAGTCCTCGGCCCGCTCATACATCCGCCGGATGTCGGCCTCAGTGGGCTCGAGCGGCACGCCGAGGGATGTGGAGCGAACCAGCGCGCCGACGGCCAGGTCGCCCTCCCTCGATGTACTGGTCCTCATCGTGTACGTCGTCCCACGCAGCCGCGACCGTGTCCACCGCATCGGGGTCGATATCGGCCTCGGCAGCGACAGGATCGGCGTTGATCCAGTCCGGATCGATGGCCTCGTCCAGTGGTGGCAGGTTGTCGTCCCACAAGTCGTCCGGTGGCGGGTCGAACCAGTAGTCGTCGGTCTGTTCGTCGGGGATCGGGACGAGCGCGATCGAGGTCCGCCAGACCAGCGCCTGGCACTCGTCGACGTCGCCGGTCCCGTCTCCGTCGTTGAGGGGATTGCCGGCGAGCAGGTCCTCGAGTCGCCACCCGGCAGCCAACCCGTGATCGATGTTGCTCACCAGCGCTGGCCACCAGTTGCTGGCCTGGACCCGCTCGGCGCACTCGGTGCCGATGATCTCGGCGAGGCGACTGGCCCAGTCTGCGGTCAGATGCGTGTCGTGGTGCAGGTCGCTGATCTGTGCGGCCACGGCCGGGGTCAAGTGGCGGGCCATCCGCCACCACAGAGCGGCCGCGGCGTGCTCGTCAGGCAATGGCCCGGAAGCGGCCCCACAGCGGAGCAACTTTTCGGCCCCGATACCGGTACCCGGCATCGCCGCGCGCCGTTCGGCCACCGCCGGAGTGTAATAATAACCCCTGGTTT
>JAKDNC010000519.1 GCA_030452025.1 Nocardioides sp.
CTACGTCCCCAAGTTCTACGACGTCTCCTACGACGATGAGAGCGGCCAGATCGCCTCGGTCGTGCCGAACGTGCCCGGGGTGCCGGATCGGGTCCGCAAGCACACCCTGATGGACCTCGACGCGTGGCCCTACCCGGCCAAGCCGCTGGTGCCGCTGGCCGAGACGGTCCACGAGCGGTTCTCGGTGGAGATCTTCCGCGGCTGCACCCGCGGCTGCCGCTTCTGCCAGGCCGGGATGATCACCCGTCCGGTCCGGGAGCGTTCGATCGAGACCATCGGGAACATGGTCGAGAACGGGATCCGCAAGTCCGGCTTCGAGGAGGTGGGTCTCCTTTCGCTCTCGAGCGCCGACCACACCGAGATCGGCGAGGTCGCCAAGGGCCTGGCCGACCGCTACGAAGACTCCAACGTCTCGCTGTCGCTGCCCTCGACACGGGTGGACGCGTTCAACATCTCCCTGGCCAACGAATTCTCCCGCAATGGGCGTCGCTCCGGCCTGACGTTCGCTCCGGAGGGCGGGTCTGAGCGGCTGCGCAAGGTGATCAACAAGATGGTCACCGAGGAAGACCTGATCGCGACCGTCTCGGCGGCCTACTCCCACGGCTGGCGCCAGGTGAAGCTCTACTTCATGTGTGGCCTGCCGACCGAGACCGACGAGGACGTCTTGGAGATCGCGGACCTGGCGAAGAAGGTGATCGCCAAGGGGCGTGAGGTCTCCGGGCGCAACGACATCCGCTGCACCGTCTCCATCGGCGGGTTCGTCCCGAAGCCACACACGCCGTTCCAGTGGGCTTCCCACCTGGACGCGGAGACGACCGACGCCCGTCTGCAGAAGCTGCGTGACGAGGTCCGTGCCGACAAGAAGTTCGCCCGCGCGATCGGCTTCCGCTACCACGACGGCAAACCCGGGATCATCGAGGGACTGCTCTCACGCGGTGACCGACGCGTGGGCCGCATCATCGAGGAGGTGTGGCGCGACGGCGGCCGTTTCGACGGCTGGAGCGAGCACTTCTCCTACGACCGCTGGACGGCGGCCACCGAGCACGGCCTTGAGGGAACCGGCGTCGACCTCGACTGGTTCACCACACGGGAGCGGGAGTATGACGAGATCCTGCCCTGGGACCACCTTGATTCCGGTCTCGACAAGGACTGGCTGTGGGCCGACTGGGAGGACGCCCTCGACCCGGACAGCGTGGACGTCGAGGACTGCCGCTGGACGCCTTGCTACGACTGCGGTGTGTGCCCGGAGATGGACACCGACATCCAGATCGGCCCGACTGGCCAGACCCTCCTCCCGCTTTCCGTCGTCTGAGCGTCCGAAGCGAGGGACGAGCGGAGGGCGTGAAGCGACCGTGGGGTGGGTCTGAGCGTCCGAAGCGAGGGGTCGAGTCGGCGCGAGCTGACACGCGGCAGGAGCGCTAGGCTCCGGCGTGGCCTCTCTCATCCATCTCAACGGCGCGCCGGGCGTGGGGAAGAGCACGATCGCCGAGCGCTACGTCGCCGACCATGTCGGCGTCCTCAACTGCGACATCGATCGGCTGCGTTGCCTGGTGGGTGGCTGGCAGGAGGACTTTGACGGCATCGGCGCGTTGATCCGCCCGGTGGCGCTCAGCATGATCCAGGTGCACCTGGCCGGGGGCCACGACGTCGTCCTGCCGCAGATGTTGGCGAACGAGCAGGAGCGAGCCAAGTTTCGGTCGGCCGCGGTCGATTCCGGACATGCCTACGCGCACCTGCTGTTGCAGGCCCCGCCGGGAGAGGCTCGCGCCCGCTTCTACGGACGACCGGACGACCGGCTGCGCACCGTGATCCGTGCCGTGGTGGCCGGCGAGGGTGGGCCGGCGGCCGTCGATACCATCGACCGAAGGCTTGCCCACACGGCCGTCTCGAGTGGAGATGCGACCTGTGTGGATGCAGGTGCAGACATCGAGACGACGTACCAAGCGGTGGTTGCTGCACTCGCCAAGGGGAAGTCGACGCACTGAGTGAATGCTCGCCCTGGGGCCGCTCGGCCGCTTGGCGGAGATCGCGTCGTCAGTTCGCGCCGACTCGATGCAGTACGACGTGAGGTCGCGCCGACTCGGCCGGGGATTTTGTCAGTTCGCGCCGGGTCGGCTGGGAAGGGAAAGCTCGTCCTCGATGAAGACCGGGCGGGCGACGTACAACCCCACCAGGAGCTGGGGCACCGTCAGGGACAGCAGGAACCACAGCGGCGCCGTCCATCCGCCCGTGGCATCGTAGATCGCGCCCACGGTGAACGGACCGGCGGCGGCCAGCAGGTAGCCCGCCGACTGGGTGAAGCCGGAGAGCGCCGCCGTGCCCGAGGGAGTGCGGGAACGCAGGCCGATCATGGTCAGGATCAACGGGAAGGTGCAGGCGCCGACGCCGACCAGGACAGCCCACACGTATCCGAGGGAGTGTGGGGCGAGCATCAGGCCGACGTAGCCCAGCGGATAGCAGGCCATCACGGAGACGAGGATCGCCCGCTGGTCCTTGGCCCGTGCCGCTGCTGCAGGCAGCCACAGGGACAGCGGGATGCTGACTGCTGCGAGGAGCCCGACCAGCACACCCGCCTCGACGGGGGAGTACCCGCTGTCTCGCCACAGTTGGGCGAACCAGCCGAACACCGAGTAGGCCTGCAGGGACTGCAGCCCGAAGAAGACCGCCATCGCCACGCCGAGCCGGGTGCGCGCGACCTGCCCGAGCGTGACGTCGTGGGACTGGGCGGCCAGGTGCTTGTCGTGGGCGACGAGGGTCAGCCACGGCAGCGCCGCGATGACGGCGACCAGTGCCCACACGCCGATGCCCCAACGCCAGGTGCCGGTCGCCTCGGTGATCGGCACGGTGAGCGTCAGGGAGGCGGTCAGGCCGATGGCCAGCGACGTGGTGTACGCCGCGGTCATGACACCTATTCGGTCGGGAAAGTGGAGCTTGATCAGCGGCGGCAGCAGGACGTTGGCGGTCGCCATGCCGGCCAGCGCGAACATCGAGAGCGCAAGGAACGGCCCTGGCGAGCCGACTAGGGCCCGCAGGCCGAGTCCGAGCGTGA
>JAKDNC010000520.1 GCA_030452025.1 Nocardioides sp.
CGCAGCAGCCGTCGCCAGCGACCACACCACCGAGCCTGTTGACTCATCAGACCAGAAGGGAGACGCCGCATGAGCCGCTCATCGTCTCGTACCTCGCACCGTCCTGACTGGCGCTGGCAGGAGCTCCACTTCTCCGAGGCCTTCTCGCCCAGCACGGCTGGCGCTGCACTGGAGCACCTCGCGGCTCATCGTGGACTCGATCCGGTCGTCTTGGAGCTGCGCGCCACCACCTCTGGGATTCGCTGGCTGGTCGCCACCACGCCCGGCAAGGCGGAGGCCCTGCGCGACCTGCTGCGAGCACATCTGCCAGTGCGGATCACCACACCCCGGCGAGTCCGCCGAGTCGTCGACACCGCTGGAGCACTCCGCTTCACTGGTGCTCGCCCCAGCACTGACCCGGCTCGGGTGACCGCCGCCGTCCGAGGTCTCTACGGAGCGCTGTCACGGCTGGAGACCAAGGAGGAGATCACCCTCCAGCTGCTGATCGGATCGCGCCTGTTGCCCTCAACGCGCTCGCCCGAGGCCGCCCCGTCGTGGACGGCGCTGCTGCTGCAAGCGACCACCGGGAAAAAGCCTACGTCTACCGCGACACTGCGCCCCGGATCGCCCGCACGGGAGGCAGATCTGCACGGAGCCCGGGTGGAGTTCCGCGTCGGTATCAGCGGTGCGAGCCCGCCCCGAGCTCAGTTCCTGGGTAACCAGGTACTCGGCGCGTTTCGGGTACTGGAAACCAGAGGCACGACCACCACCCTGACCAAAGAGAGCCCCGCCCGTCTCAATCAGGCGCGAGCGCCGTGGCGCTGGCCGATGCAGCTGTCCAGCAGCAACCTAGTGGCACTGTCTGGCTGGCCGGTCGGCGAACCACCGCTGCCGGTACTCGGGAGCTTCCATCCCCGTCTGCCCGCCCCGACGAGGGCGCTGGTGGCCACGGAACGAGTCATTGGGAAAGCCGCAGCACCCGGACACGATGAGCCAGTCGGCATCCCTATTCGCGATGCAGCGATGCACACTCACTTGCTCGGGCCAACCAACAGCGGAAAGTCGACCGTCCTGCTCAACCTCATTCTCGCCGACATTCATGCTGGCCGAGGTGTGCTGGTGATCGATCCGAAGGGTGATCTGGCTACCGATGTACTCGCGCGCATCCCCGAGAACCGTCACGACGATGTCGTCGTCATCGACCCCAGCGCGGCGGCACCTGTGGGGATGAATCCCCTGTCTGGCCCGGAGCGACTGGCCGCGATCACGGCGGACAGCTTGCTATCGACGTTCGAGGCGATCTTCCATGACCACTGGGGGATCCGTACCGCCGACATCCTGACCGCCTCGCTGCTCACCCTCGCCCGGATTCCGGAGGCCAATCTGCTGTGGTTGCCACCGCTGCTAACTAATCCGAGCTTCCGGCGCACGGTGCTGAAGCGCAGCCATGACCCGCTGGGAGTGGACAGCTTCTGGCAGCAGTACGACGCTAAGAAGCCCGAAGTCCAGGCCGTGGAGATCGCCCCGGTGCTCAACAAGCTGCGCCAGCTGATCCTGCGGCCAGGCCTGCGGGCGGTGCTCGGACAAACCTCCCCGAAGTTCGACCTCGACGAACTGTTCACCAGGCGGCGCATCGTCATCGTCTCGCTGAACAAGGGCGTGATCGGATCCGATGCTGCCCGACTGCTCGGCTCATTACTGGTCGGCCAGTTGTGGTCGCGGATTCTCGCTCGGCAGTCGTTGCCGCCGACTCGTCGGCACATCGTCGGGATCTACATCGATGAAGTCCACGACTTCATCAAGGGCATCCCGGGCGATCTATCCGACGCGCTGGCGCAGGCCCGGTCACTCGGAGCGGCCTTCACCCTGACGAATCAGTATCTGGCGCAGCTGAGTACCGAGATGCAGACGGCCATTGACGCCAACGCCCGCAACAAGATCGTCTTCGGTCTCGGCGGCGTCGACGCCGCCGCTATGACTCGGAAAGCCGAGGGCCTCGATGCCGCAGATTTCCAGCTGCTGCCGAAGCACCACGCCTACGCCGATCTCCTCCAGGACGGGCACCGCACCGGCTGGTTCGCGGTGGCTACTGACGGGCCCACCAGAAAGCTCGAGGAAGCTGCTGAACTCTACGCCGCCAGCCACGTCCGCTACGGCATCCCGGCCGCACAGACCGAACAAGAGTTGCTCGCACTGATTCAACCGACGGCAGCCACCACGGGCAGGTCGCCAGGCTCCGATGCACCAGTCGGGCGGATCCGTACGGGGCGAAAGCCCGAGCCAGAGATGGGAGACGACCCATGAACCGCCCACGAATGCGGCGACGGCCCGGCGGACACCTCGCTGACTTGACCGCAACCAGGTCTTCGCAGGTAACGAAGGTATCCAGCCCACAACTGGCAGTGACTGACCCCCATTTCTGGGGGCACCACCCGCCGGGAGCCACGAGGAGGCACCGACCATGACCACGTCGACCAAAGCACTGAATCTGGCCACGCTGTCGGAGAACCGGAGAGAGCTGCTTGAGTTGCTGCACACCCACCGCTTCGCCACGTCCCGCCAGCTGACCCGGTTCGTTCTCACCCGTTACAGCTCGGCGAGCTCCGCTCACCGGCAGACACTGCGACACCTGGCCGGCCTGGAAGAGCAGCGGCTCGTCACCCGGCTGGAGCGGCGCATCGGCGGCTGGCAACGCGGCTCCGAGGTCGCCGTCTGGTCGCTGACAACCACCGGACTCCGCCTCCTTACGGGAAGTACCCGCCGACAGCGACCGCAGGCAGTCTCGACAACCTTCCTGGCACACACCCTGGCTACTACCGAGGTCTGCCTGGTTATCTCCGAAACCGTCCGCGAGATCGAAGGTGTCGAAGTCTCGCTGACTCAGGAGCCTGACTGTTGGCAGAGCTTCCCCATCCCCGCTGGAGGGCTCATCACCCTCCGTCCGGATCTCGCTGCCACGATCACCAGCCCCGCATACACCGACCACTACTTCCTGGAAGTCGACCGGGCCACTGAAAACCCCGCCCGGATTATCCGGACGACCCGCCAGTACCTTGCCTACAAG
>JAKDNC010000521.1 GCA_030452025.1 Nocardioides sp.
GGGCGCACCATCGTGCCCCGACAGCGCCCCCCCGGGGCTTTGACGGGACACGACCTCGAGGGGTGGGCAATGCGGTGCTAACCCTTCTCGTGACTCCGGCCTCCGCGGTGACCATCGCTGGTGCCTCTCCGCGGCACGAGTGTCCACACGACACCGACCGCGGCGAGAACGATGAGCACCGTGGCTAGCACCGTACTATCGGCCTGGAAGCCGCTCTTGAGGCCATCGAGGACCCACGCCGCGGCGATCGCCGCGGCCGCGACCGTCAGAATGAATCGAGGCGTCGATCGCTGAGACATGATCAGAACAGGATGCTCTTGAGGACGTCATAGACAGCGGCTCCGGCGACTCCCACGACGATGCCGCCAGCAAACTTGTGGTCATCAATCCACCGCTCGAAGGCGGCGTAGCCACGACCAACGGCGCTCTTCAGCGATCGGAAGACAGACGGACCGTAGCGCTTGGCTGCCGCGACCAGTGCCCGGGCCACGACTCCGGCGATCGGAAGTACCATCGGAGCAACCGTCGCTGAGCGTGCGTTGAGCGTCGTCTCGTCAGCACCGGAATGCAGGATGTTGCGGAGCTGTTCTCGTGGGGAGAGGTCAGGAAAGCGACGGTTCACCAGCTTGACGTAGGCATCGCGTTCGGCCACCGTGTCGTCGGCGTAGAGCAGGAGCGCGACGTCCCGGGTGGACATGTCGTCGGTGACGAAGTCCAGCGGGTCCTCGACCTGTTCCGTTGACGATTCCGCCAGAGCTGGTCCGACCAGTGCAGTCGCTGCGGTGCCGACGGTCAGGGCCGCGCCAGAGCGGAGGAGCGTGCGTCGATCCATGGGATTCCTTCAAGTATGATCTCGATCATCCATTCCGCCAGGACGCTATCTTTGAGACTCGTTGCTGTCAAAGGCGCTTCTTGGCGGCGCTGCTGCCATGCCAGAGTCGGGTTGAGCCCCCATAGCTTGGTGCCTCAAGCGGCCCGTGGGTGATCTCCCAACTTGTGATCGGTCTGGTCGTCGGGGCGTTCCACGAGTTGGCCCTTGTCGAATGTCGCGCCGGTGCGGACGAGTGCGACCAGGTGGGGTGCGTTGGCGGCGCGCCAGCGGGCTTGAGCGGACTCGATGAGCTTGAACGCCATCGCGATGCCGGCAGCCCGGGAGCCGGGGCCCTTGGTGACGCGTTGGCGTAGTCGGACGGTGGCGAACGTCGACTCGATCGGGTTGGTCGTGCGCAGGTGGATCCAGTGCTCGGCGGGACAGTCGTAGAACTCCAGCAGCACGTCGAGGTCGTCGGTGACCTTCGCGACGGCCTTGGGCCACTTGACGCCGTATTCGTCGGCGAAGACCTTCGCCGCGGCCTCGGCGTGGGTGCGGTCCTCGGCCTGCCAGATCTCGGCCAGTGCCTTCTTCGCACCCGGGTGGTCGGGAAGACGTCGCGGAGGGCGGACCAGAACCCCAGCGCGCCGTCCCCGATCGCGAGAACCGGGGCGGCCATCCCGCGACGTTTACAGTCGCGCAGCAGGTCGGCCCACGACTCGGTGCTTTCGCGGTGGCCGTCATCGAGAGCGACCAGCTCCTTGCGTCCGTCAGCGCGCACGCCGATCATCACCAGCAGGCAGATCTTGTCCTGGTTCAGGCGGACCTTGAGGTGGATCCCGTCGACCCAGACGTAGACGTAGTCGGTGTCGGCCAGCGACCGGGTGTTGAACGCGGCCGCCTCGTCCTGCCACTGGCCGGTCAGGCGGGTGATCGTCGCTGGTGACAGCCCCGCGGCTGAGCCGAGGAACTGCTCCAACGCCGGGGCGAAGTCGCTGGAGGAGAGCCCGTGCAGGTACAACAGTGGCAGCACCTCGGCCACCTGTGGAGACTTGCGCGCCCAGGCGGGCAGGATCGCCGAGGCGAACCGCTTCCGCTCACCCGTAGCCTCATCGGTGCGCTTGTCGTTGACCCGCGGGGCACGGACCGGTACCGCACCGGCGACGGTGGTCATCTCGCGGGCATCGTGGTACCCGTTGCGCACCACCAGCCGGTGGCCATTGTCGTCGACCTCGTCCACCGCGGCGTCAACGTAGGCGGCGACCGCGGCCTGCAACGCCGCCGCGAGCATCTGCCGGGCACCATCGCGAGCAATCGCATCCAGCAGCGACGGCCTGCCGGCCGCGCCGTCGTCGTGGTAGTTGGTGTCGTCGTTGTCGGGGACTATCCCGAGCATCGGGCGTACCTTCCCGAACCAGCGCGTCAACGCCGGTCCTTGATCAGAGTCTTCGTTCTTTGCAGATCATCCTCGGGAAGGTGCGCCCCTTGCACGCCACCTCGCCGAGACTCATCCACAGGTTCTGATCATTCCTCCCTGCGCGACGGGACGGTGCACAGCTTCGTGGTCACCGGGCGCGGTGCCTGGATCGTCGCGATCACCCAGGCCCGTGGCGGGGGAGCCCCTGCCCGCTGAACGGACCGCATGACCGCCCGCACGATATGACGGAGCCCGGCAGGACCGATGTCCCGCCGGGCTCCGTCGTGCGAGCCGTGCGGCTCAGGCGCTGTTCTCAGGCGTCCTCGGTGATCAACGGGTACACGCCGTTCTCGTCGTGCACCTCGCGACCGGTGACCGGCGGGTTGAACACGCACACGCAGCGGATCTCCTTGCGGACCCGCACCTTGTGCTTGTCGTGGTCGTTGAGCAGGTACAGGGTGCCGGGGGCGAGCTGGTGCACCTCACCGGTGGCCAGGTCCTCGATCTCGCCCTCGCCATGGGTGATGAAGACGGCCTCGATGTGGTTGGCGTACCAGAAGTAGCTCTCGGTGCCCTCGTACAGGGTGGTCTCGTGGACGGAGAAGCCCACGTGCTCCTTGGCCAGGATGATGCGCTTGGAGCGCCAGTTCTCCGACTTGATGTCGTCTTCGGTGTTCTCGACGTCGGCGAGGGAGCGAACGAGCATGGGGGTCCTTCCGGTGGATGGGTCCAGTGTCAGGGTGGTGGGCGGGCGGCCGGGGGCCCCCCCCCCGGCGTGCGGGCGCCCCGGCCGGGG
>JAKDNC010000522.1 GCA_030452025.1 Nocardioides sp.
TACTTCGACGGGACCAGGACCGACATAGCGCTCACCCCCTCGATCGAAGGCGCCGCTATCCACGCCTGCGTGATCGTGTCCGAGTCCCGAACCCTGCCCGCCCTGGTCACCGCTCATCGGGAGATCTTCGCCGGGCTACCAGTGCTGCTGGCACCCGGTGGTCTCGCCGGCGCGCTACGGGTGAGCGCCGTGGACGAGTCCCTTCTGGTCGCAGAGACGACCGGGTTCCCTGCTTCAGGGTTTACTGAGGGTGACACTTTCTTCCTGCGAGGCGTCAAGCACGGCATGCCGTTCGCCGCCGTGGACCACCAGCTCGCCCCGGCACTGCTGGCAGAGTTCCGTCGATACCTGCCCACGCTGGTCGCTTCGGACCTGCGCACCACATCGCTGTCCAACACCAACCACATCATCCATCCACCGATCACCTTGATGAACGCGGCGCGCATCGACAGCGCGACTCCGTTCACCCTCTACCGCGAGGGAGTCAGCAGCTCCCTCGAGCACCTGCTCAGAGCCGTCGATGAGGAACGTCGGTCCGTCTGCCGCGCCGTCGGTGCCGATGACCGCAGCGGTCGGGACTGGCTGTACGAGTTCTATCACCGCGACGGCATGGAGGGAGCAACCTTCGTGGACTGCCTGACCAGCTACCCCGGATTCGCCGACGTGCACGGACCCACCACACTCGACTACCGCTATCTCGCCGACGACGTGCCCCACGGCGTCGCGTGCTGGGCAGAGATCGGTGGCCGAATAGGCATCCCCACGCCGTCCATCGACCATTTGCTTGCAGTGCTCGCGACCATTGCACCGAACGTCGACCTCCGCGCCGACGCCGACGGGCTCGAGTTGTTCCTGGAACATGTCCAGCAGAGCCAGCAAGATCCCGTTCCCCACCACTGACCGGTATCACCCCCTTTTTTCCGCCCTCGACGAGGAGGCCCACCATGAAGAAGCCCGAGATGGATCTGCAGCTGCGCACCCTGGGATCGCTCAAGGAGAAGCTCAGGCACGGCGACATCGATCGGCGCGGATTCCTGTCCGGTGCAGGTGCGCTTTCCGGAGCCGCGCTGCTCGCCGGCTGCGGCGGGGGCGGTCCCCAGGGCCCCGGCTCCGGAGGCGGTGCTGGCACTATCCCGCTCTACACCGTGGAGAACGACCCTGCCACCCTCGCCTTCTACAACCTGGCGATCGAGAATTTCCAGAAGGAACATCCCGACATCAACGTCGAGGTGACCGTCTACTCTGACTCCAATCAGGTGCAGTACCTGACCACCGCCTTCCAGAACGGGGTGGACGTCGGCATCTTCTCCCCGGCAGTCTCAAACTTCACGGACTTCGCCGACGCCGGGCACCTAATGGAGCTCGACGAGCTGATCACCGAAATCGGGGCGGACGACTTCCTGCCCGCCACCCGAATCCGCGTCTCCGGGCACGACTACGGGATGCCTTTGCAGAACAACTCATCCCTTGTCTACTACCGCAAGGATCTGCTGGAGGGCGCCGGGATCGAGGTGCCCACCACCTTCGACGATTACCTCGGAGCGATCGAGGAGCTCAACGGGCAGGACGGGGTCAATGGCATAGCGATGGCCGTCGGCTCCACCGCCCAACTTCCCCTGCAGTTCTTCGCGCCCTACCTCTACCAGTCCGGCAACGACTACTTCGACTCGCAGGGTCAGCTGACCTTCGATCAGCCCGGTGTGCTCACTGCAGTCGAGCGGTTCGTCTCGGTCATGCGCAACGCACCGACCTCGTTGCACAATGCCGCCTTCGGCGACATCGTCACCACCTACGCCGCCGGCCAAGCTGCCTTCGCGACCTTCCCCGGCCGCCTGGGCGTGAACCTGTACAACGACTATCCGGAGATCGCAGACGTCACCGGAGTGATGCGGATCCCGGCCGGCGACTACATGACCGGCGAACTCCACTTCGGCTCCGGGCAGCAGTACGGCCTCCACGCCGAGACCGCGGAGCCGGATCTCGCGAAAGAGTTCCTCAAGGTGCTCACCACCGGTGACGAGGCGGTCGAGTTCGCCAAGACCGTCCCCGGGCACCTGCTGCCCGCGCTCGACAGCGTGCGCACGAAGTTCGAGGCTGAGATCGCCTCGGCGACGGAGGGCTATCTCGCTGATAAGGGGGACTGGATCCAGACCTTCATGGACTGCGTTCCCCAGGCGATGACTGCCTCCACTGCGATGGGCGTGGTCGAAGACGGGGAGTTCCAGGGCAAGCGCACCAACGTCAACCCATTCGCCCAGAACATCTGGACCACCCCGGCCCATGACGGCGTGATGTTCCAGGAGATCCTCATCGACGGGCGCGACCCCGAAGAAGCCTGGAATGACTGCTGCGACAAGCTGCGCACCGCGGCCGACGACTTCCATACCGCGAACCCGGAGTGGGAGCCGGAGACGATCTGAGCCCGTTCCACCGCCCGATCGCACCACGACCGGAGGGAAAACCTCATGACCACCACTTCCGCCGTTGCTGTCCCGGCGGCAGTCGGCGCCGCCCGGGTGCCCCGCCGGCGTAGTCGGCATCGCCTCACACGAATCATCGTGCGCGTGGTGCAGTATCTGCTGCTCTTTGTCGTCGCCGTGGTCAGCGCGTTCCCGCTGCTGTGGGCACTGATCAACAGCGTGCGCCCCAACAGTGAGATCGTCACATACCCGCCGAAGCTGATCCCGCAAGAGTTCACCTTGGAGCACGTTCGAGCGCTCTTCGAGCTGTACAACTTCCAGCAGTACCTGTGGAACTCGCTGTTCGTCTCTGTCGGCGCCACTCTAGGGGCCCTGATCCTCGGGACTACGGCGGCGTATGCGATGACGAGGTTCGACCTGCCGGCGGTGCGCGCCATGGGCATCCTCTCGTTGCTGGCCTACATGGTGCCCCCGATCCTGGTACTGATCCCGATCACGCAGTTTCTGTTCTCCAACGGGTTGGGAGACAACCGGGTCGCCCTGAAGGTCCTCTACATGTGCAACTTCCTCCCGTTCACGATCAGGCTGCTGC
>JAKDNC010000523.1 GCA_030452025.1 Nocardioides sp.
CCGACACGGGTGCCTACCGGGGCATCCTCGACTCGCACGGCCCCACCGAGTGGCTGGCCTACGAGACTCTCGAGACCGAGTCGAAGGCGCTTGCCCTGCTCAGCGAGGGGAAGCCGGTTCCCGCGCTCGGTAACGGCGAGGTGGGTGAGGTCGTGCTCGACCGCACCCCGTTCTACGCCGAGTCCGGCGGGCAGGCCGCAGACGCTGGCATCATTGAGTTCGACGGCGGGCGCCTCGAGGTGCTCGACGTACAGCGACCGGTCCGCGGTCTCGTCGTCCACCAGGTCCGTGTCGTCGACGGTGAGCTCGGCGGGAGCAGCCCGGCGGGCGGACCACTGCTGCACGCCCAGGTCGACCCTGAGTGGCGGACCGGTGCCCGCCAGGCGCACTCCGGTACCCACGTCGTGCACGCCGCGCTCCGCGAGGTGCTCGGCCCCACCGCCTTGCAGTCCGGCTCCTACAACCGCCCGGGCTACCTGCGCCTCGACTTCGGCTGGACCAGCGCGCTGACGCCTGAACAGGTCAAGGACGTCGAGGCGGTCTCCAACACGGCGCTGCGCGCCGACCTCCCCGTCGGCTGGGAGTACATGACGCTGCCCGAAGCCAAGGAATGGGGAGCGATCGCGCTGTTCGGGGAGACCTACGACGACTCCAAGGTGCGCGTTGTGGAGATCGGCGGCCGCTGGTCGCGCGAGCTCTGTGGCGGCACCCACGTCGCCCATTCCTCCCAGATCGGCACCATCGTGCTGACCGGTGAGTCCTCGGTTGGCTCGGGGAACCGTCGTATCGAGGCGTACACCGGCGTCGAGGGCTTTGCCTACCTCGCTCGCGAGCGCGACGTGGTCAACCAGCTCACCGGCATGCTCAAGACCCAGCCCGACGACCTCGTGGGCCGGGTCCAGGACATGGTCGACCGGCTTCGCCAGGCGGAAAAGGAGATCGAGCGCGCGCGGCTGGCTCAACTGCTTGCCTCCGCGAGCCAGATCGCCGGGAATGCCCGCCGGGTGCAGGACGTCAACGTCGTGGCCCATCGCGCGGACGGCGCGGGCGGGGGAGACGTGCGCACCCTTGCGCTCGACGTCCGTGGTCGCCTCCCCGCTGGTGAGCCTGGCGCGGTCGTGGTGATCGGCAACGTCGATGGCAAGGTTGCCTCGGTCGCGGCCGTCAACGACGAGGGCCAGTCCCGCGGGCTCTCGGCCAACGAACTGATCCGGGCGGTCGGACCGCTGCTCGGCGGCAAGGGCGGCGGCAAGGCTGACGTGGCGCAGGGCGGCGGCAACGACCCCTCGAAGATCGACGAGGCGTTGACGCTGGTCGACACCGAGGTCGCCCGCCAGATGGCCGAGGGCTGAGCGTGCGGCTCGGCGTACGTCTCGGCATCGATCCAGGGGATGCACGGATCGGAGTTGCCCGTAGCGACCCCTCCGGTCTCCTCGCCACACCGGTGGAGACCGTGCCCCGTGGAGAGGGCGACCTCGACCGGATCGCGGCGATCCTCGAGGAGGAGAACGCCTTCGAGATCGTGCTCGGCCTGCCGCGCTCCCTCTCGGGCAAGGAAGGCCCGGCCGCCGAGAAGACGAGGGAATTCGCCGATGCGCTGGCGCGGCGAGTTGCGCCGACCCCAGTCAGGCTGTGCGATGAGCGCTTGACGACTGTCACTGCGGAGTCGATGCTTCGGGAACGCGGCAAGAAGGGCGCGAAGCGCCGGGCAGTGGTCGATCAGGCGGCTGCGGTCGTGATTCTCCAGAACGCGCTGGACACCGAGAAGGCGCAGGGGGCGCCAGTTGGTGAGGTGGTCATGGGGGCCCAGCCGTTGGCACCGACAGAGGAGTTGGACCAGGAGTGACCGAGCAGCATCATGAACCGGGCGATCCGGTGGATCAGCGCGGACTCCTCGACGGCCTGGACGAGGAAGGGGAGTCGACGGGCGCCGGCGCCCGTCGAAGGGGCAAGCGTCGCCGTGGCGGTATCGGATGCCTGGTCGCCCTGATCGTCCTGGTCCTGGTGGTGGGGGCTGCCTTCGTCGGGCTCGCCAAGGGCATCGACTGGGTCAAGGACCAGTTCGGCGACGCCGAGGACTACTCGGGTCCGGGCAGCGGCTCCGTGGCCGTGGTGGTCAACCCGGGGGACAGCACGACTGACATCGGGCGCGCGCTTGAGGACAAGGATGTGGTCGCCTCGCTCGACGCGTTCAAGAACGCCGCAGCGGCACGTCCTGAAGAAGCCGGGCTGATCCAGCCGGGCGAGTATGAATTCCGAAAGAAGATGAAGGCCGCCGATGCCTTCGCGGTCCTGGCCGAGCCCGAGAACCGGGTCGTGGACCGGATCACCGTGCCGGAAGGGCTGCGGGTGGTCGACATCGTCGCGTTGCTCACGAAGAGGACCGACTTCTCTCGCAAGCAGTTCAACCGCGCCCTGGCCGAGCCCGAGGTGCTCGGGCTTCCGGCGTATGCCAACGGCGACGCGGAGGGGTATCTCTTCCCCGCGACCTATGAGTTCGGGCCGAAGGACAAACCGGTCGACATGCTCACCGCGATGGTGACCCGCTGGCGGCAGGCCGCGACGGACTCCGGCCTCGAAAAGGCCTCGAAGAAGCTGGGCTACTCCCCGCACGAACTGATGACGGTCGCCTCACTGGTCGAGGCCGAGGGCCGCGGCGACGACATGCCCAAGATCTCGCGGGTGATCTACAACCGACTCGAGATGCCCGGGAAGGCGGGCACGATCGGCCGCCTCGAGATCGACGCGACCGTCAACTATGCGCTGGGACGCAACCTTGGAGTCGCGCTCACCGCCGAGGACTTGAAGGTCGACTCGCCGTACAACACCCGCCTGAACCCGGGCCTGCCGCCCGGACCGATCGAGGCGCCCGGGGACGACGCGATCGATGCGGCGCTGCACCCGGCCGCCGGCGACTGGTTCTACTACGTGACCGTCGACCTGAAGACCGGGGAGACCAAGTTCGCGGAGACCTACGAAGAGTTCCAGCGCTACAAGAGTGAGC
>JAKDNC010000524.1 GCA_030452025.1 Nocardioides sp.
ACCCGGCGACTACCGCATGCCCGAACTCACTCTTGACTCGACAGGCGAAAGCTAGGGGTTGGCGTGGTGTGAACCGGTGACGGCAGCGCCTTCGCTGGGCTACGGTGGCCGAAGACCTCAGGAGCGCCCATGTCCGTCGACCCTCAGCCGTTGCGTGACCGCAGGCTTGAAGCGATGCGCGCGTGGACGTCGTTCGTCGAACAAGGTGACCAGGTCGAGCGATGGGTGCGGCCCGAGATCCTGCGCAGTTGGTTGCGCTCCGGGGCCGCGGTCAAGCCTGACGTGACGGAGGCGCCGCTGGCCGATGAGGCCGACACCGCGGCGTACTGGGCAGACTCGCCCCTCCAGGTTGCGGTCGCCCGGATCGAGGACGAGTTGCGGCGGACCGCCGACGACGGCGACCTCGTGCTTGCGGTGACCGACCCCGCCACCCGGATCCTCTGGACGTATGGCGGCCGCGTGATGCGCCACAAGGCGGAGTCAGTCAATTTCGTCGTTGGCGGCAAGTGGGACGAGTCCAGCGTCGGGACCAACGCGCTCGATCTGGCGCTGCGCACCGGGGGGCCGTCGATGGTCTTCAGCGCAGAACACTTCGCGCCGATCGTGCACAACTGGGTGTGTTGGGCGGCGCCGGTCCACGACCCCACCACCGGTCATCAACTCGGAGTCATCGACCTCTCGACGACGTGGGACCGCTCCCACCCCATCGGCCTGGCGACCGCCCGAATGATGGCGCGGTTGATCGAGGGGGCGCTGCCGCACGCGTCGTCGTCCGGTTCCGGTCTCCTGCTGCTGGCCGACGAGGTCGGCCTCACCTTGCGTCTGTTGGGGTCGGCGGAGGTGTGCCTTGATGGCGAGCGACTGCTGCTCAACCGCCGGCAGACCGAAATTCTGGCGCTGCTGACCTTGCACCCTGACGGGCTCACCCTTGAGCACCTGCATGCGCTGCTCTACGGCGACCAGTCGGTCACCCAGTCCACACTCAAGGCCGAGATCTCCCACCTGCGACACAAGGTTGGCGGTCAACTTGCCTCGCGGCCCTATCGCCTGACCCTGCCGGTGCAGACTGACGTCGACACGGTGCTCGGGTTCCTCCGCGCCGGTCGGGTGGCCGATGCGGTGTCGGCGTACGGCGGCGATCTGCTGCCGGGCACCGAGTCGCCGGGGCTGGGCGAGCACGCCGACTACGTCGCGGTTGCCGTGCGCGAGGCACTGCTGGCCGATCCCGTGCCGTCGGCGGTGGTCCGTTACACCGAGCTCGTGCCCTACGACACCGAGGTCGTGGACGCGTGCCTGGCCCGCCTGGGCGAGGCGCTGCATCCGCTCCGGCCGTTGCTCATGGGGCGCCTCGCCGCAGCCCGCCGGTGAACTCTCGATAGTCCCTGACGTATTTGTCGCTTTCCGTCAGTCGAACCGACAACTGCGTCAGGGACTATCCTCGCCGGTCGCCCAACCCGCCGCAGATGCAACAAGATGCACTAGATTCAGGCGTGGCACAGGCACCTGTGGAGGGACGGAGCGCGAGTCCCGCGAAGGCAGCCACCATCACGCCATGAGCTCGAAGCGACGGCCACCCCCGCCCACTCTGCCTCTGGCGTGTCCTGTCGACGGTGGCCTTCGCAGGGGGCTCACCATGCCGGTGCGAGTGGACCCCTCCGGGATGAGCGGCCCGACTCCGCGCAACGTGCGCAGTCGGCGTTGGCGGAGGACCTCGCGCGGACTCTTCGTGCCATCCTCGGTGGACGGCACGCTGCCCGAGCAGAGGACCCTCGAGGCCTCGATGGTGCTGCCGTTGGGTGGAGCAGTCACCGGCTGGGCGGCCCTGCGCTGGTGCGGTTCCCACTGGTTCGACGGACTGACTCCCGACGGAAGGAGGCAGTTGCCGGTCACGCTGCTGACCGGTGACCACAACATCCGGTCACAGCCTGGGTATGTAGTCAGCGAAGAGCGTCGCCCACTCCATGAGCTCATGGTGGTCGACGGCATCGTTGTGACCACGCACGTGCGCTCGGTGGGCAACGAGATGCGGTACGCCGCCAACGAACGCGCGGCGGTCATCGCTTTCGACATGGCGGCCTATGCGGATCTGGTGTCGATCGAGGAGATGGCGGCGTACCTCGCGACCATCTCGGGATGGACCGGAGTCCCGCAGGCGCGCGCGGCGCTTCCGAGTTGCGACGAGAACAGTTGGTCGCCGAGGGAGTCGGCCATGCGGCGGATCTGGGAGCAAGACGCGGGACTGCCGCGGCCGTTGTGCAACCGGCCCATCTTCGATCGTCAGGGCAACCTGATCGGTGCACCGGACCTGTTGGACCTCGAGTCCGGTCTGATCGGGGAGTACGACGGGGAGCTGCACCTCGTCAATGAGCGTCGGGTGATCGACAGGGAGCGGGAAGGGAAGTTCCGGCGGGTGGGACTCGAGTGCGTGACCATGGTCCGGGGAGACTCCGCTCATCGGGCAGACATCGTTCGGCTGATCCTCGAGGCCAGGGACAGGGCCAAGTTTGAATCGGAGTCTGATCGATTGTGGACAGTCGAGGAGCCACCCTGGTGGACACCGACGTACACGGTGGCGCAGCGTCGTGCGCTCGATTCGAGCCAGCGTGAACGGTTCCTGCGTCATCGTCGTCGCGCCGCCTGATAGCTCCCCACGCTGGATAGTCCCTGACGTATTGGTCGGCCCGCACCAGTGAAAGCGACCAATTCGTCAGGGACTATCCCAAGGGAGGATCAGGCGGGCCAACCATTCGCCAACCTCGACTGCTTAACGTGAGGCACATCACAGGCCCACTTGCCCGCGAGGAGTCGTTCATGACCAGGATCGAAGTCACCGTCGACGGAGCGAAGATCTCCGACGACGTCGAACCCCGGATGCTGCTGGTGCAGTATCTGCGCGAGAAGGTTGGCAAGACCGGAACCGTCATCGGTTGCGACACCAGCAACTGCGGCGCGTGCACGGTCCACCTCGACGGTCGGAGCGTGAAGTCGTGCAACGTGCT
>JAKDNC010000525.1 GCA_030452025.1 Nocardioides sp.
TCACGCTGTCGGTGCTCATCGCAGGTCCCGTCCGGTCAGGTGCACGAAGACGTCTTCCAGGCTGCCTTCGAGGCGGTGCACGTCGAGCACCTCGGAGCCGTGCTGCTCGGCTGCATCGATCAGGGCGCTGAGCGTGGGGTCCCCGAAGCAGCGCACCTGCCAGCGGTCGTCGTCGAGCTGCATGCTCTCGGCGGTGCCGATGGGCTCGAAGGCCGCCACGGGGTCCTGGCCGGCGCGGACGACGAGTTCGACCCCGTTCGCGCCGGGCAGCAGGCCGCGCAGCCCTTCCGGCGTGTCCAGGGCGATCCGTTGCCCGTGGTCGACGATCGCGATCCGGTCACACAGGCGATCAGCCTCGGCCATGTCGTGGGTGGTCAGCAGGATCGTGGTGCCGGCTGCCCGCAGCTCTGCGACCCGATCCCACAGGAAGAGGCGTGACTGCGGGTCGAGGCCGGTGGTCGGTTCATCGAGGAACAGCACGACGGGTTGGTGCATCAGCGCTCGAGCGATCATCAATCGTTGCGACATCCCGCCGGAGTAGTTGTCGACACGCTCGGTCGCGCGATCGGCGAGTCCGAATTGGTCCAGCAACTCATCGGCGCGGGCTCCGCGAGCAGCGCGTCGTACGCCGAAGTAGGCCCCGTGGAAGGTGAGGTTCTCGCGGGCGGTCAACGCCCGGTCGAGGTTCGCCTGCTGTGGCACCACCGCGATCCGGCGCTTGACGCCCTGGGGATCTGTGGTCACGTCGACGCCGTCGACCGACGCGGACCCGTCCGTGAGGCGCACACGGGTGGTCAGCACGCCGATGGCGGTGGTCTTGCCGGCCCCGTTGGGTCCGAGAAGCCCGAACACCTCACCCGGCTCCACGGAGAAGCTCACACCCTTGAGTGCCTCGGGCCCGCGTGGGCCATAGCGCTTGTGCACGTCCTGGACGTCGATCACGGAGGTTGCAGCGCTCATGTTTGCCACAGTACAGACGGATCCTCCTCCTTCGGTCTCCGAGGAAGGCGGCCAAGTCCGGCGACTTGGTGCAATGATGCGATCAGGCCCGTGCCTCGTGTCGGGGCGGCCACAGGAAACGAAAACGGAGGTTTGACCGATGGAGCTCGTTCCGGGAAACACGCTGATCACCGCAACCCCGCAGGAAGGACGAGAGCTCGCGATCACCATGGCGCGCAAGTCGATCGGAGCCATCCAGCCCGACGCCGACGTCCGGGCGACCTTGCGTCCCGGCTACGCGACCAATGCAGAGGCCCTCACCATGGCCGGTCACGTGGTGGCGGTCGAGTTCGCGACCATTGCCGCCGCGAACAACTACTGGCGCGGCCAGCCATCCTGAGCCTTGATGCTGAGCCCTCCCGGGCTCACGACAGGTCGACGGCGAGGTACTCCACGCCCTCGACCGGATCGGCGACGTAGGGGTCCGTGGGCTCGTAGCCGTCGGCATCATAGAGAGACCGCGCGGCGGTCATCGTGGGTAATGTGTTCAGCACCAGGCGCTTGAACCGATTGGCGCGTGCCCGACCGTTCGCCTGGGAGAGCAGCTGTCGGCCCCATCCGGCGGTGCGGTGCTCGGGGCGGACGAAGAGACGTCGTAGCTCGCCGGTCGAAGGGGTCAGTGCTCGGACACCGACGCATCCAGCGGGTGCACCGTCATGACGCGCCAGCAGCAGGAAGCCGGGTGGGGCGTAGAACTTGCGGAGCTCGACCAGCTCCGTGGACATGTCGTCGAATCAAGCGCACACGTCAGCGGCCGACGCATAGCCCTCGACTGCCCGCCGGTACTGTCCGAAGAGTCGCCGCACCGCTGCGACGTCGGCGGAGTCGGTCACGCGCTGCACGGTCTCCATGACCCGAGACGCTACCCCAGCCGACAGCCGGGTGCAGTGGTCGTTCTCCTGCACCCGACTGTCTCGACCCTCAGAGGAACGGGGCCCCAAACCTGTGGCAGCGAGGCTTGAAGTTGCTCGGGCCGTCGGCCAGGGCGTTCATCGTGAGCTGAAGGGTCGGGTCATCGAGATAGAGCCCGATGTGACCGGTGAAGTCGAAGGCGCAGTGGTCCTGGATGCGGATGTTGGTGGCCGGTGCCGGCAGGCGCGAGTTCTTGTACGGCGTGACCACCTCGTCGTACTTGCTGTAGATCGAGGTGTACTTCGGTCCGGCCGGAAGCGGTGTTGCCTGTAGTGACTTGATGAAGTCGCTCCCGACCAACTGGTCGCGGACCCCCTGCACGTCGAGAGCGTCGAGGGCAACGTCACCGAACCCCAGAGAACCGATGCTCCGGATGAGGGTGCCGAGACCACTCGCCGTGGTCCCGTTGGCACTGGTTGCCCACCCCACGTAGTGCGCGACCTTGTCGGCCCCACCGTGCTGCTTGATGTAGGCGATGGGGAGCATTCCGCCCTGCGACCAGCCGACCAGGTCGACCTTCGCCGCGCCCGTTTCGGTGCGCACCCGGTCGACGAAGTCTGAAAGCTGCTGGACCGACGTGGACGCCGGGGCGAGGCCGGAGAGCCGTCCGAGCGAGTTGCGGTTGAATCCGTAGTTCAGTGCGAACACGCAGTAGCCGGCATTCTTCAACCGTGGAGCGGTCTTCACGAACGTCGCGCCATGGTTGAAGAACGTGCCGGGCACCAGGATGACCGGGGTGGGACGTTCGGCCGTGGGCTGGCAGCTCCAGTCGTTGGCCCCTGCCGTGCTGTTCGGGGCGTTGGCGAATTTGACGATCGAGTCGACCAGGTTTCCTTCGCGCTCGTCAGCCTGCACCGGGGCGGCGGTGGTGAGGAGCAGACCGCAGGCTGCTGCGACGGCGACAACCACTGTGCGGGCACGAGCGTGCAGGTGTGGGATGGGAATGCGTTTCACCAGAACCTCCGAGGTTCGATCGATCGCTTGACGGGTGGGACACTGCCGAACCATCGGCAGACGAGGGGGCAGTGAACTGCCGGTGCAATGCGGTCGCTGTGGCTTCCACAGCGAGTCATTCGTGGG
>JAKDNC010000526.1 GCA_030452025.1 Nocardioides sp.
CCGGCTGCGTGAGATCGATGCCAAGCCGATCCGTCGTGAGGGACAGCGGGACGGGCGCTGGGTCCTGATCGACTACGGAGACATCGTGGTGCACGTGCAGCACGAGGAGGAGCGCGAGTTCTACGCCCTCGAACGGCTCTGGCGGGACTGCCCGACGATTGCCCTGCCGGACGACGTCGTCTCCCACGAGAAGTGACCGGTCGACGTCTCATCCTGCTGCGGCACGGCCGGACCGCGTGGAACGTGATCGGACGTGGTCAGGGGCATACCGACGTCGAGCTCGACGGGATCGGCCACGAGCAGGCCGCCGCCGCGGCGCCCGTCGTGGCGGCGTACCAGCCCTCGATGCTGTGGTCCTCCGACCTGGCGCGCGCCCGCCAGACCACGGCGTACGTCGCCAAGGAGACCGGGCTGGACCCGCGTTTCGACGAACGCTTCCGTGAGTTCGACCTCGGTCAGCGGACCGGGTTGACGATGGAGGAGTACGCCGAGCAGTTCCCGGTCGAGTACGCCGACTTCACCGCCGGGCGGTTCACCGCGGTGCCCGGCGGGGAGACCGTCGAGGAGCTGTCCCGACGGTTCGGGTCAGGCCTCGCTGACCTCCTCATCTCGCTGGCTGCGGGGGAGACCGGCCTCCTCGTGACGCACGGCGCCGCACTCAAGGTGGCGATCATGCACCTGCTCGGCTGGCCGGGCGATCACGGCTCCGGACTTCAGGGCCTGGACAACTGTGGCTGGGTGCTGCTCGACGAGCTCCACGACGGCGGCCGGTTCCGTCTGTCGGCCTACAACCTGACCGCGTGAGTCGCCTCCGCGGACGGCTCGGCCACGTGCGGCCCGCCGGCCACCCGGTGGGCCGGAGACTGCACCGTGTTGATCGCGCAGGTCAGGACACCCCCGATTTCGTAATCCGCGAAGGGTTTGGCTAAACTTCTGCGCGTTGTCACCCGCCAGGGATGGCGATGGGGCTGTGGCGCAGCTGGTAGCGCACCTGCATGGCATGCAGGGGGTCAGGGGTTCGAGTCCCCTCAGCTCCACCAGGTCCGGAGGGCCCCGATGCAATCGCAGCGGAGCCCTCCGGCATTTCTGGTGATGAACGCCCGTCGATCTTGATTGCGGTCAGGAACTGGCCTGAGCGGGAGGGAGTCTTTGTGGTGTGCCCGATCGGCGGACACCACAGACTTCGAGGAGACGAGATGCTCAACCCCGCACCGATGACCGAGACCGAGGCGCTGGCCGCCTACATCGACGAGCAGGCCGGTGCCATCTTCGCCGCTGCTCACGGACTGACCGAGGAGCAGGCCCGACGGGCGCCCTGTCGCAGCACTCTCTCGGTCGGTGGGTTGCTCAAGCATGCGACCTTCGTGATGCGCGGTCCCGATCGGGATCACGACCACCTGACCGATGCCGACTTCAAGACGTTCATCGAGAGCTTCGCCCTCGGCGTGGGGGAGAGTCTCGAAGTCGCCCGCCAAGCGTTCCGGAAGGCACGCAGCGACCTGCGCGTCTCGGTGTTGGCCTCGGATCCCGATGCCGCGATCGACGTGCCGTCGGCGCCCTGGCACGGACGTTTCGGGACGAGGGCCGCGACGGCGCGGTTCCAGTTGCTGCACCTCGTGGAGGAGCTGGCCCGCCACGCTGGGCATGCAGACATCATCCGGGAGCAGGTCGACGGAGCCGGCGCAGGCCCACTGATGCTGGCCGAGGAGGACCTGCCCGGGAACGACTTCATGGCGCCCTGGACCGCGGAAGCCGCCACAGCGACGGATGGGGATGTGTCGGCCCCGCGGTGACCCACGATCGGACGAGTTGTGTGATACTCCCGGTAACATCTACTTCCAGGAGTGGCGCCGAATGCCCCTGTCCCATCTCGTCCACGACCGCGCCGGCAGCGGCGAGCCACTGGTGCTCATCCACGGCATCGGTCATCGCCGTGCCGCCTGGGCGCCGGTCTTCACCGAGTTGGCCACGAGGTATGACGTCATTGCCGTCGACCTCGCCGGCTTCGGGGAGTCCGCTTCCTACCCGGCCGACCAGATCTACGACATGGACAACGCCTGTCGCGACCTGGCTGCGAACTTCGAGAAATGGGGGATCGAGCAGCCGCACGTGGTCGGCAACTCCCTGGGCGGGGCCATTGCCCTCGAGCTCGCCGCCCGGGGCCTGGCCTCCTCGGCCACCGTCCTGAGCCCCGCCGGATTCTTCGGGCGGGTCAGCCGGTTCCGGGCCCTGGTCCCGCTCTTCGTCATGTGGGTCGCCAGCCATGCGCCCGACAGAGTGCTGCGGGCGGTCTCCCTCAGTCGCACGGGCCGGCGCCTGATCGGCCTGCCTCTCTACGGTCACCCGGAGCGGGCCGAGGCCGACCCGACGTACGGCGACTGCCTCGCCATGAAGCGGGCACAGGGATTCCTCCCGGCAGCCATTGCCGGGATCAGCTACGTCTTCGACGAGCCGATCAGCGTGCCGACCACGATCGCGTGGGGCACCCACGACCGCCTGCTGCCCTACAGCCAGGCGAAGACGGCCCACGAGCGGCTGCCTGAAGCCCGCCACGTGGCCCTTCTGGGATGCGGGCACGTCCCGATGATGGACGACCCCGAAACCATCGTTGGGCTCATCGACGAAACGGTCGCGCGCACGCGCGGCGAGGGGGTTGCTGAGGGAGCTGCTGACGGGGTTGCCTGAAGATTTCCTCGCGCGGTTGGCCTGGCGGGTGTGCCTGAGCTGAGGTGATGGGACAGGTGGCGGCGAGGAACTGCGCACTCAGAAGCGCGTGTGCCTGACAAACCGCGTCGACGCGGGTCATGGTCATCGCACCGCGCGTGCGCTGCCGTAGGCTCATCCTCGAACCCGTCGCGCAGATCCCGGCATCCGGGCCGTTCAGGAGAACCCGTTTGAATTCGAAGAAGTCGTCCGAGTCTCGATCCGTCCTGCGCCTCGGGAGTTACGGCGAAGCCCTCAGGATCGGGGAGTTGCTCCGCGCAGAGACC
>JAKDNC010000527.1 GCA_030452025.1 Nocardioides sp.
AGCAGGCGCTGTGCTTCGATGGCAGTGACGTTCTGGTGCTCGCTCGGTTCGGCGTTCTTCATGGTGCCAAGCAACTAGTTGCAGAAAAAGAAAGTAGTGCTTTGGGTTGTCGGCCCCAGAGGTTGGTATGTGCGGCGACGTGGTCGAGTTCCGATTTAACGTCTAGCGTTATTGACGGACTCCGTTATACACTTGTCTCGTGATCAGATCGTTCGGCAGCAAGGACACCGAGCGCATCTGGCATGAGCAGTACGTCAAGCGCGTTGACCGGACGGTGCAGCGGGCGACCTTGCGGAAGCCCGAGCTGATCCATGCGGCGAAGGATGTCGAGGACCTCCGGGTTCCACCTGGCAACCGTCTGGAGCGTCTGGTTGGAGACCGACGCGGGCAGCACAGCATTCGCGTGAACGCGCAATGGCGTCTCTGCTTCGTCTGGAGAGAGGGAGGTGCGGACAATGTCGAACTCGTCGACTACCACTGAGAGCGACCTGATCGAGCCGATCCACCCGGGAGAGATCCTGATGGAGGATTTCATCGAGGGCTTCGGGATCACGCAGAACAAGCTCGCGGTGTCCATCGGTGTGCCGCCGCGCCGCATCAACGAGATCGTGCACGGCAAGCGGGGGATCACCGCTGACACGGCGATCCGTCTGGCACGGTTCTTCGGGACGTCCGAGGAGTTGTGGATGAACCTGCAGTCGAACTACGAGCTGCGCCTGGAGCGCCGGGCGCTGCGCGACAAGGTCGCTGCGATCACGCCTCTCGTGGTCGCATGAGCAGCACTGCATGGGTTGCTGGGCTCGACCGGCAGGTGCCTGAGGACGTCGCGAGGTTGCTCACCACGGTCCCCGAGTGGTTCGCGCAGCCGGAATCCAGCGAGGAGTACATCGAAGCAGCTCGCTCCAAGGAGACATGGACGGTCCGTAACAGCGAGGGAGTGGTCGTCGGTGTCACGCTGATCGATCGCCACTTTCCGCATGTCGCTGAAGCGCACCTCACCGTCGTCGACCGGTCAGTGCACGGGACCGGCGTCGGCACGGCAATGCTCAGGGCCGTCGAAGACGATGCGGTTCGCCGTGAGGTGCGGCTGTTGCAGGTGAAGACCCTCGGAGCCTCGCACCCAGATCCCGGTTATGCGCGCACTCGTCACTTCTACGAGCGGTGGGGTTTTCTGCCGCTGGAGGAGACCGCGCTCTGGGGTGAAGGCACACCCTGTTTGATCATGGTGAAGCCGCTGCCTGCCTCGCGAACAGCAGGCCTGCCCTGACGATCTCTGCATCATCGAGGTTTTTGAAGGGCGTGCGGGCGCGAATGTTGCGCAGGTTCCACCCAGAGGTGGGTAAGTACCGGAACTCGGAGGAATTCCGCGTCAATGTCTGAGGTCGATGGCTGAGTGGTCTCCACGTGGATGTCACCATGGAGCCGTGAGCAGCTCCCGATCACAGATCCGAATACGCTCCTACGACAGCGCTGACGCCGGCGAGACGCTGCGCATCTTCCACGACGCGATCACCGTCACGGCCTCAGCGGACTATACGCCGGAACAGATCGCGGCATGGGCGCGACCGGACGACCGCGATGTCTCTGGGTGGGATCGGTCGATGCTTGCGCGGGGGAGCCACGTCGCCCTCATCAGCGGGCAGTTGGCGGGGTTCTCCGATGTGAGCGCCGACGGGTATGTCGACATGATGTTCGTGTCCCCGCGATTCGCACGACAAGGTGTGGCGCGCGAGCTGCTGACATTCCTCGAGCTCCGGGCAGTGAAGACGTCAGCGCGTCGGCTTTCTTCGAATGTGAGCATCACGGCTCGCCCGCTCTTCGAATCGCTCGGCTTCCATGTGGTGGACGAACAGCATCCCGTGACCGGGGGCGTTGTGATGACCAATTTCCACATGATCAAAGAACTCGGCTATCAAGAGTAGCGCCGTCAGTTCCTGGCCACGCCGCCGGGGCTGCGGCACAGCGCGGCGGTGTGCGAGCGACTGAGTCGATCACCACCACTGACCAACTCGCTTCCACGACGAAGGAGGCAACGTGACCGCGACATCCCTGGAGCGCAGATTCCGTCAGGTCGATGTGTTCGGCGAGGATCCTTGCACCGGCAATCCGGTCGCAGTGGTCCTCGATGCCGAGGGGCTCGACGAGGTGGCGATGCAGAGGTTCTCGGTCTGGTCGAAGCTCTCCGAGTGCACCTTCGTGCTGCCGCCGCCCGAGCCGGTCGCGGATTATCGGGTGCGCCTCTTCAGCCTGAACACTGAGCTCCCGTTCGCCGGGCACCCGACCCCGGGAGCCGCGCAGGCAGGGCTGGACGCAGGCGGCATCCCCGTGACGTCAGGCGTCGTGATGCAAGAATGCGGTGCTGGGCTGGTCCCCGTGCGCGTCGAGGCGGACCGCGTCGCCTTCACAGCGCCCCCACGAACTCGCTCGGGTCCCGTCGACCCCGACCTTCTCGCCGTAGTGATCAAGATCCTGGGGGTCGAGCGCGAACGGGTGCTGGACGCGGAATGGCTCGACAACGGCCCAGGCTGGGTGGGTCTTCTGCTCGATCACGCGGACACTGTTCTGAAGCTGCGTCCAGACGCGACAGCGAATCCAGGCCGATGGGACATCGGCGTGATCGGCGCACACGACGCCGGCTCGGAGACAGCGTTCGAACTTCGGGCCTTCTTCACCGAGGGCGACGGGCCGCTGCTCGAAGATCCGGTGGCAGGGAGCCTCAACGCTGCAGCCGCAGAGTGGCTCATCGCGACTGAACGCGCCACCGCCCCCTATGTCGCCGCTCAGGGAACCGCGATGGGCCGAAGAGGTCGCATCCATGTCAATGCCGACGACCACGCATTGCGGGTCGGCGGGCGAGCCGAGGTGGTCCCCTCAGGGACCGCTGTGCTGTGACGGTTCAGGAGCCAGAGGTTGGTCTGTGCCGGAACTCAGTCGAGTGGCGGTTTAACGTCTAGTCGCGTTTCGCTTTAACGTCTTATGCAAGCG
>JAKDNC010000528.1 GCA_030452025.1 Nocardioides sp.
CTTGTCCGTGGCGGCGGCGACCGCGGCCTCGTCGGTCCACGCGAGGTGGGCGACCTGGGCCGCGACGTCCCAGCCGGGCGCCGGGGTCGGCGTATGCCACTCCTCCTCGCTCAACCCGGCCACCTGGGCGTCGAGCTCCTCGCCCTGGGCAGCGAGATCGGCAAGGACCCCTTCGAGTACGCCGTTCACTTCTGCTCCTGGCACTTCTGCTCCTTCAGGACGGTGTCGAGCTGGTCGGCCCAGCTGTCGAGGATCCGGCTGCGGCGCCGGGCGTCATCGGTGATGGTGTTGGCCAGGCCCAGCCCGCGGACGAGGTCGAGGGTGGCCTGGGCGAACTCCCGGTTGCCGGGTCGCGACTCGTCGATGCCGAGCAGGTCAACGGTCATCCGGTGGGTCTCACGGCCAACCCGCTGTTCGAGGGGGGCCAAGGACTCGAGAAGCGCCGGGTCGGTCCGGGCGCCCACCCACAGCTCGAGGGCGGCGGCGAATACCGGGCTGGCGAAGTGGTCGCCGAGCATCCGCAGGACCGCTCGCGTGTGCCGCGCACCGGTCGGCAGCGCATCGGCGGCGGCCTTCAGCTCACTCCCACGCACCAGCGTGAGGTGTTCCACCGCGGCCAGGACCAGCGCATTCTTGGTCGGGAAGTGGTGCAGCTGGGCACCGCGACTCACACCCGCACGCTGGGAGACCAGCGTGGTGGACGTTCGGGCAAATCCGACCTCCACGAGGCAGTCGACCGTCGCTTCGAGCAGGCGCTGCCGCATGACGCGGGTGCGCTCCTCCTGCGGGATGCGGGCGGTCGTGGCCATGGCGCCCACTCTGGTGCATCCAACAACAAACAGTCAAGTCTGTTTTTTTATTGCGTTCCGCACGGCGCGTGCGCGACACTCGACCCATGACGAAGACAATTCTCATCACTGGAGCCAGCGCCGGACTCGGCGCCGAGATGGCCCGACAGTTCAGCGACCTCGGACACGACCTGGCGCTCTGCGCCCGACGCCTCGACAAGCTCGAGGAGCTCCGCGCACAAATCCTCGTCCGCCATCCGGATCGCCGGGTGGAGATCCGCGCGCTCGACGTCACCGACGACGACCGGGTGTTCGAGGTCTTCCGCGACTTCGCCGACGTCTTCCCCACCATCGACCGGGTGATCATCAACGCCGGGCTGGGCAAGGGCGCCCCGCTGGGCACTGGCAAGTTCCACGCCAACCGCGAGACCGCGATGACCAACTTCGTCGCCGGGCTCGCCCAGACCGAGGCCGCGATGGAGATCTTCCGCGCGCAGAACTCCGGCCACCTGGTGATGATCTCCTCGATGTCGGCGATGCGCGGAATGCCGAAGTCGATGGCGACCTACGCCGCCACCAAGGCCGGGGTGGCCCACCTGGCCGAGGGCCTGCGCACCGAGCTGCACGGCAAACCGATCATGGTCTCGGTGATCTACCCGGGCTACATCGCATCGGAGATGAACGACCAGGCCGAGCACAAGAACCCCCTGATGGCCTCCACGGAGAAGGGCGTGCGCAGCATGGTCGCGGCCATCGAGAAGGAAAAGGCCTCCGCCGCCGTGCCGCCGCTGCCGTGGGCGCCGATGAGCGTGGTGATGAAGCTGGCCCCGACCCCGCTGTTCAAGCGGATGATCTAAAGGTCGTCGAGGTCGAGCAGCGCGCCGAACTCCTGCGCGACCGCCTTGGTCCACGTGATCGAGAGGTGGCTGGTGTCGCGATAGGTGACGGTGTCACCGACGACGATCGGGCAGCGCCCGGACTGGCAGACCAACTTCAGGACCGGGACGAACTCGGCGTCGGTGCCGGTGTCGGCCACCGCTTGACGGGTGATCGGATTGCTCTCGATCTCGATGCCCTCGACCGGCGCTGTGCAGCTCTTCATCGTCGACTCGGGGTCGGTGATGCAGGACTTGGGATTCCACGGCAGCGGTGGGATGTCGGAGAGGACCTTGACCTGCGGGGACAGGGCGGCGAGCTCGGTGACTGTCTTCTCTACGCCACGATGCCATGCCTGCTCGTCACTCTCCCCGTCCTCGGGCACGACGTAGTTGAGCCCGCGGTGGCCCAGGACAATCGCATCCGGCTGGATCTTCTTGACCTGGTCGCGTGACCAGTCACGGAACTCCGGGCAGGACGGGAACGGGTCCTCCCGGAAGGTCTGCTCGACGTCGTAGGGGGCGCACCCGAGCTTGAGGAGCGGCAGCACCTTGAAGCCCTCCTCCTTGCCGACCCTGTCCAGCGCGTAGAGCCACATGCCGGCGTGGGAGTCACCCAGGAGTACGACGGTCTTGTCGGCCTCGGTGTCGCCCATCGGGCAGATCCTGGCCGAGGAGTCGTCGAACCCTGCGAAGCAGCTGAACTGCTGCTGCCACACGTCGTCGCCGAGGTCGTCCCCGTTCGCCAGGTTTGGTGGAACCGGGGCACCCTCGTCGGCCAGCGCCAGCGAAGACCGGATCTTCTTCTCGATCCGGTCCTCGGGCGGCTGCTTGAGGGCAGCGGGGTGCTTCTCGTAGTAGTCCGAGGCCTGTTCGCGGCTCTGTTCCAGCTGGGCGTTGCCGTAGTTCGAGGCCAGCGACGCGGCGACCAGGACCAGTGCGACCGAGACCGGCCACAGGGTGAGGGCGAACCGGGTCTTCACCTTCGGGATGCGCCCGTGCTGGAAGGGAGTCTCCACGAATCGGTAGCTGAGCTCGGCGAGCGCGAGTGTCAGGACGAGCAATGCAGCCGTTCCCAGCCAACCGTCCAGCCAGCCACTCAGCTTGGGCTGTCCGAGCAGCAGGATCGGCCAGTGCCACAGGTAGATCGAGTAGGACAGGTCACCGACGTGCTGGAACGATCGCATGCTCATCACGCTCACCGGGGGGTCGTCGGTGGCCGTCCCGGCCACCAGCACCGCAGCCGTGCCCCACACCGGCCGGCGCGCGGGCCAGCCCGGGCAGGGGGGCGCCCCGGGGGCCGGGGGGGGGGGGGGGGGGGG
>JAKDNC010000529.1 GCA_030452025.1 Nocardioides sp.
TGCAGGACCCGAACGCCCCACTCATCTACCTGCGCACCGAGGACCTCGACGCGTTCCGGCCAGGCAGCCTGATCGTCGACGTCTCGTGTGACGAGGCAATGGGCTTCAGCTGGGCGCGGCCGACCACTTTCGAAGAGCCAATGTTCGAGGTCGGCCCACACATCGGCTACTACGCGGTCGACCACAGCCCGTCGTACCTCTGGGGATCAGCGACCTGGGAGAACAGCGAGGCGCTGCTGCCCTTCGTCGAGACCGTGCTTGCCGGGCCGGACGCGTGGTCGGAAGACGAGACGATCGACTCAGCCGTCGAGATCAGGGCTGGCCGGATCCAGAATCCGGAGATCCTCGCCTTCCAGTCCAGATCAGCCGACTACCCCCACCCGCGGGCGGCGACTGACGCCTGACCCGCACAGCAGGACCGAGCCGCTCAGGCGCCGTCCGGAGACGCCGCCAACGCCTCGGCCATCGCAGCGACGGGACTCGACAGCCCGGCGACGTGCCATTGCGCTCCCGCTGCACGGAGCACCCGGGACTCGCCGCCGAGGCTGCGGATCAGGGCCGCGCCGGGGAGCCGGTCCCACGCTGGCACCGTGTGCTGGCAGGTCACGTCACACTGGCCCTGCAGGATGGCCACGGCGTCCATCGTTCCCGACCCGAGCATCCGCAGGGTGGCGACTCGGTTCGCGGCCCGGCCGAAGGCATCACCGACCGCATCACCGTAGAAGGGCGGGTGCAGGTAGGTGGCGGCACACGCCCGCTCCGCTGGTACGTCGACCAGCGGCGCCAGCTCCACCCCGTTGCGGGTCGCCGGGGCGCCGGGGCCGCCGACGTACACCTGGTCGGTGGCCGGGTGGTGGACCGCGCCGAGCAGGACGTCGTCCTCGTCGGTCAGCGCGATGGCCGAGCACCACCAGTCCATCCCGCGGAAGTAGTTGTAGGTGCCGTCGACCGGGTCGATCACCCAGGTGCGTCCGGAATGGCCGACGTGGTTGGCCCCCTCCTCCCCCACGATCGAGTCGTCGGGCCGCTCTGCCCTCAGCGCGTCGACGATCAACTTCTCGGCCGCATGGTCGGCGGCGGTGACGATGTCTGCGATGTTCGTCTTCTGCCTCACGCCCAGGCCGTCCTCGCGCATCCGGTCAGCCAGCAGGCCCGCCTGGCGCACCAGTCTCGAGGCGAGCTCCGCGTCCGCCGGATTCACTCGGCGTCCTTCTCCGCGGTGTTTCCGATCGAATCCCAGGCCGAGGCCAGCAGGTCCCGGGTGTCCTGCAACAGCTGCGGCAGCATCTTGGTCCCGCCGACCACGGTGATGAAGTTCGCGTCACCCGACCAACGGGGTACGACGTGCTGGTGCAGGTGGTCGGCCAGCGACCCTCCGGCGGGTCCCCCGAGATTGAGCCCGACGTTGAACGCGTGCGGACGGCTGACACTGCGGATCACCCGGATCGCATGCTGGGTGAGCAGCATCAGCTCTGCCGACTCCCCCGAGGTGAGGTCCTCGAGCCCCGCGACGTGACGGTAGGGCACCACCATCAGGTGACCCGGGTTGTAGGGGTGCAGGTTCAGGACCACATATGTCTCTCGCCCGCGGGCCACCACGAGGGAGTCCTGGTCGGGCTTGCCGGGGATGGTGCAGAACGGGCAGCCCTCACCGTCCACAGCTGAACGCACGTAGGCCATACGGTGCGGGGTCCAGATGCGCTCCAGACCATCGTCCGCGCCGGGACCCTGTTCGTGGACTTCTTCCGATGCCATCGTTCGACCTCAGACCTGGCTGCGGGACTCGACGGCCTCGACGACGCGCGCGATCGCCTCGTCGATCGGGACCGCGTTGTCCTGGCGACCGTCGCGGTAGCGGAACGAGACAGCCCCCGCTTCCACGTCCTGATCTCCGGCGATCACCATGAACGGCACCTTCTGCAGCTGCGCGTTGCGGATCTTCTTCTGCATCCTGTCGTCCGAGATGTCGAGGTCGACGCGCAGACCCGCGGCACGCATCTTCTGCGCCACGTTGTGCAGGTAGTCGTTGTGTCGCTCGGCGATCGGGATCCCCTGGACCTGCACGGGCGCGAGCCAGGGCGGGAAGGCTCCGGCGTAGTGCTCGACGAGCACACCCATGAACCGCTCGATCGAGCCGAACTTGGCCGAGTGGATCATCACCGGCTGCTGGCGCGAGCCGTCCGCGGCGACGTACTCCAGGTTGAAGCGGTCCACAGCAGGCTGGTTGAAGTCGTACTGCACGGTGCCCATCTGCCACGTGCGGCCGATCGCGTCGCGGGCCTGGACCGAGATCTTGGGGCCGTAGTACGCCGCGCCTCCCGGGTCCGGGACCAGCTCGAGGCCGGTCGCGATCGCCACGTCCTCAAGGACCCTGGTGGCTGCTGCCCAGTCCTCCTCGGAGCCGATGAACTTGTCCTTTGCCTCATCGCGGGTGGAGAGCTCGAGGTAGAAGTCGTCGATCCCGAAGTCGCGTAGGAGGCTGAGCATGAAGTTCAGCAGGTGCTCGACCTCGGCTGGCGCCTGCTCAGGGGTCACGTAGGAGTGCGAGTCGTCCTGGGCGAACCCGCGCACCCGGGTCAGCCCGTGAATGACGCCCGACTTCTCGTGGCGGTAGACGTGACCGAACTCGAAGAGCCGCAGGGGCAGCTCCCGATAGGAGCGCTGCCGCGCGCGGTAGATCAGGTTGTGCATCGGACAGTTCATCGCCTTCAGGCGATAGTCCATGCCGTCGACGTCGAGCGCGGGATACATGCCCTCGCCGTAGTAGGGCAGGTGTCCGGAGGTGTGGAAGAGCTCCTCCTTCGCGATGTGGGGCGTGCCGACGTATTCGAACCCCTCGGCGATGTGCCGCTCGCGGACGTAGTCCTCCATGGCGCGCTTGATCACGCCGCCCCTCGGGTGGAAGACGGGCAACCCGGAGCCGATCTCGTCGGGGAAGCTGAACAGGTCGAGGTCGCGTCCGAGCTTGCGATGGTCTCGGCGCT
>JAKDNC010000530.1 GCA_030452025.1 Nocardioides sp.
ACGGTAGTCGCGCCGCCGCGGTGTCGTGGGGTTCATGAACCGCTACCGCGACCTGGACACCTGGCTGGGGTTGCCGGTCGAGGAACGCCGCCGGACCCGCAGCGCCGTGATGGCGTTCGCCGCACACGCCCTCGTGCACTGCCACGTTCTGGTCGATCCGGCCCTCGTGATCACCTCGGGGTGCCGGTGGGGCAAGTACATCGCCGACGCCTACCCGACTCAGCTCGCACAGTTCCAAGCACAGGCCACCGATCTGGGATTCTGTCAACGAGAAGCCCGGCGAATGTGGGCCTACCTGGCCAAGATCGCCATGATCACCGGTATCGGACCCGACCAGCTCACCCCGAACGTCTACGTGGATGCCCGCAGCCGGGTCCACGACGCCGTGATCGCGGTACGTGGCCACCGACCCAAGTCGTTGTCGACGCCACTGTTCGGGCTGGACGCGGTGATGTTCCACCGTGGCCAGGCCCCAGCACCCGATGTCCGCCGCCAGTGGACCGGACGTCCGGCCAAGGAGGTCACCTGGGACGAACTCGATGCGCAGGCACCCGTCCTGGTCGCCACGATGCGCCGCTACCTCGACCAGTGCCTACTCAGCCTGCGGCCCTCCTCGGTCGCGCTGTTCGACACCACCTTCCGCCAGTTCGCCGGCCTACTCACCACTGCTGACCCGCCCGTCACCCGGGTCGCCGACATCAGCCGTGAGCACATAGAGGCCTACAAGAGCGACCTGGCCGCGCGTCCTGGATACCGCGGCCGACCGTTGTCGAAGACGACGCTGGGGATGCGGATCGGACACCTGCACACCTTCTTCACGCGGATCATCGAGTGGGGCTACGACGACGCCCCGGCACGGATTCCGGTCTATGCCAGTGATCGGCCCCGGCTGGACAAGCCCCTGCCGAAGTTCCTCGACGATGCCCAGGCCGTCGCGTTCATGAACGCAGCCCGCAACCTGGCCGATCCACTCGACCGGCTCATGGTCATCGCCCTGGCCCGCACCGGCATGCGGCGCGGTGAACTGCTCGGCCTCACCGTCGATGCGGTCGTCCAGATCGGCACCGGCTACTGGCTACGCACCCCGGTCGGGAAACTCCACACCGACCGCTACATCCCACTGCATCCGCAACTCAAGGCACTGCTTGACGACTGGACCACGACCCGACCGGCCTGGCAGGCGACCTCACTGCTGCTGACCGACCGCGGCCGACCAGTCCCACCAACCCGCGTCGACAAGGCCGTCCAAAAAGCCGCGGCCGCCGCCGGAATCGGGCACGTCCACCCCCACCAACTGCGGCACACCCTGGCCACCCAGGCGATCAACCGCGGCATGTCACTCGAAGCGATCGCCGCTCTCCTGGGACACCACGACCTGTCCATGACCATGGTCTACGCCCGCATCGCCGACAGAACCGTCGCCGAGGAGTACTTCGCCGTCACCAAGAAGGTCGAAGCACTTTACGACGGTGCCAGCCAACCCCACGGACAACCACCTGTCCTGCCAGCCGATGCCGCCGGTCAGAACATGCGCGTGCTCCGCAACGAAACCGCCAAACGCCTGCTCGGCAACGGCTACTGCGGACGACCCCGCGAGCTCGATTGCCAATACGAGACGATCTGCGAGTCCTGCTCAATGTTCTTCACCACCATCGAGCACCGCGACACCATCAAAGCCCAGCGTGACGATGCCAACGACCAAGGCCACGACCGACGCCGAGACATCTACGACGGCCTCCTCAACAGACTCGACGACACCCCCGCTTGACACCGATCACCCACATAAGACGGTTTTCTTCGCCGGGGAGCTCGACCCCCGCAACCGCTGATCATGGGTTTCATCGACACCATGAGAGCCGAGGGCCACGTGGTCGAGTCGATCTGTCGGGTTCTGCGTGAGCAGGGCTGTCAGGTCGCCGCGCGGACCTATCGCAGCTGGAAACGGGCCGGCCGTGTCGTGTCGGCGAGGACGCTCAGCGATGCCCACGTCGTTGACGCGGTGCGCGACATCGCGTGGACCACCAAGGTCGATGCCGACGGTGTGCTGGTGCGCAAGATCGCTCCAGAGGGGCTCTACGGGCGCCGCAAGATGACCGCCTACCTTCGCCGCACCGTCATGCCCGAAGCGAGCGCTGGTGCGGTGGATCGCGCGATGCGAACGCTGGGGCTCTCAGGGGTCCGGCGCGACAAGGGCATCCGCACCACGATCCCGGCCAAGGATGGCACCCGCGCCGGTGACCTCCTCGACAGGGACTTCAGCGCGCCGGCCCCGGACCGGACCGGACCTGGGTCACGGACTTCACGTATGTGAGGACGTGGGCGGGGTTCACCTACGTCGCGTTCATCGTCGATGTCTATGCCCAGCGGATCGTGGCCTGGCATGCGGCCACGACCAAGCACACCGACCTGTTGATGATCCCGCTGCGGATGGCGTTGTGGCAACGGCACCGCGAGGGCCACCCAGCTCAGCCGGGCGCGCTGATCCATCACTCGGACGCGGGCTCGCAAGGCGGATTCCAGTGGTCGTCGCAACACCTCGATGATGGAGGTGCGTGGTGGCGAGTTCCAGGAAGCCGTGGCCGGAGCGTCCGGAGGGTGCGCGGCGGCAGTGGGCAGCAGATCGGGCGTTGCGGCCGGCGATGCGTTCGCCGGGTCGACCCGAACCTTCGCGTGCTGTGCAGCGCGCCTTCTGGCGCTTGATCGCGCAGGGCCTGACCAGCGAGGACGCGGGCGCTGTGGTCGGCGTGTCGACACCGGTCGCAACGCGCTGGTTTCGACACGCTGGCGGGATGCCTCCGATCAGCCTGGCCGAACCGACCGGCCGCTACCTGTCCTTCGCTGAGCGTGAGGAGATCGCGCTGCTCAACGCGCAGGATCATGGGGTGCGAGAGATCGCCCGGCAGATCGGGCGCGATCCGTCGACGATCTCGCGGGAACTGCGCCGCAACGCAGCCACCCGGTCCGGCCAGAAGGGATACCGGG
>JAKDNC010000531.1 GCA_030452025.1 Nocardioides sp.
CGTCGGTGGTGAGGCTGGCAGCGTAGGCGTCGAGAAGTTCGGCGCCGAGGTCGATGAATCGGTCGAGGTCGGGGTCGTCCATGGCCATGGTGGCCCAGGTCTGACGAAGATCCTCACCTGTCCAGCGGCGCTGTCGTGCGCGGCCGATGATCGTGGTCGTGGCGTCAGTGAACCTGTCCAAGGCGCGCTTCTTGATTCGGTGCCACAACTCCTCATCGGTGAGTGGGTGCAGTGGCGCGCCCACGCTGCGGAGGTCTGCCAGCAGCCTCTCCTCGAAGCCGGGCTTCGCGATGTCGCTCGGGAAGTACTCCAAGAACACCTCGTCCCTCTCTGCCCAGAACTCGCGCTTGGCCTGGCTCTGACGGTCGTAGTCGGGGTCTCCTCGAAGGCCGAAATACTCGATGACGATCCTGCGGTCCCTGTTCTGGTCGTAGATGGAGAAGTCGGGCTTGTAGTTCTGACCGTTCCAACGCACATCGTGTTCGTAGCCGTAGTAGGACTCGGCTCCACGCCCGTCACCGGCGATGCCGTTGCTGAACAGGACGTTCGCGATGAACTTCTCGCCGTAAGACTTGACGAAGTCCCCCTTGATGCTCTCGTCCTGGAGGTGGCGCCGATACGCGAGTTGGTCTGCGGCCGAGAGGTTGTCGCCGCGTTCGAGGATCCGGCTCCAGTCACGCCGGAAATAGGCGAGCATGACTTCACGGACCAACTCTTCTTTGCCGGGCGTACGCATGAGTTCGTCCCGGACGTCCTGAACGTGCCTGTTGAGAGCTCGCATCGAGTCGGACCGATCAAACAGCAGGTTTTCGGACGGGTGGACGATCCGGTGGGCCAGCGCATGGACGGTCATGACATGAGGGACGCGTCCCTGCGGCAGCATCTTCTCCAGCCGGTCGCGCATCTCGTCGGCGGCCGCCACGTTGAACGCAAGCATGAGAATGCTGCTCGGATCCACGCCGCAGGCCCGGATGAGGAAAACTGAGCGGGCCACCATCGTCGCCGTCTTGCCGCTGCCGGCGCGCGCACCGACCAGGGCGTGCCGTCCATTGGTCGCGATGGCGAGTGCCTGCGAGGTGTCGGGCACGAATGCTTTGCCATTGGGCATCGTCACGTTCATGCGGCACCAGTCCGTGACATGGTTGACGAGCGCGTCCTGGTGCTCCTGAACGCTGATGAGGTGGTCTAGATCATTGTGGCGCAGCCAGTCCGCCGCACCGAGGAAGTGCTGGTCGATCTCGACTCGCAAACGATCCACCAGCTGCTTCTTTTCCGCAGCGCGATCCCTAGCGATGCGGTCCCGTTCCTCGCGCTCCCTGACCTCCAGTTTCCGGAGTCGCCCGCGTTCAACTTCTTCGGCAGCTCGCCGGGCGGCCTGTTGTTCCGCGGCGCGCGCCTTTCGCTCCCCGTCGAGGACCCGCGCACGGTCGCGGTTGGCCTTGGCCCGGAACTCAGCGATCGGCCCTTGATCGCGCTTGTCGGTTTGAACCAGGAGTAGTCCGAGCGCCTCCCATTCCTCGAGGTCGAGGTGCTTGTGAAGAGACCTGAGGTTGACCCGTTCCTCGATGTTGCGCACGCCCTCCGGTCCTGTCGAGATGACATGCGGAATGTGCTCAGCGAGGTACCAAGTCCGCCTCTCGGGCCAGTCTCGCCAGGAGACCAGCAACTTGATGAGGAGTTGCCGGGCGGCGGCATCCATGTCGCTCCTCCTCCGGCCCGTTCACGATCACGAAGATTATGGCATTTGAGGAGGCCAGCGAAGGCATTTCTGAAGTGCCTTGCGACCGAGCCTGGTTGGGCAACTAGGGCGTGTCTCCCATATCTCGGGTGAGGCGCGCGGCAGGCTGAGGACGTGACGAATCAGCGGTCCCGACTCCAGACGTTCAGCGATGAGGAATGGGCGCGTGTCGAGCCCTTGCTGCTCTCGAATATTGGCCGCAAGGGGCACCCGTTCGCAGAGAACCGGCGGGTGGTCGAGGGGATCGGGTACCGCTACCGCACCGGAATCCCGTGGCGCGACCTCCCGCGTGGGGAGTACGGGCCGTGGCAGACGGTGTGGAAGCGTCACCGGCGCTATGCCCGCTATGCCGCCGACGGCACCTGGGACAAGGTGCTGGCCGAACTGCTCAAGCAGGCTGACGCCGCCGGCAAGGTGGGGTGGAACGTCTCGGTCGACGCCACGATCAGCCGCGCCCACCAGCAGGCAACAAACACGACCCGTCCCGAGCAGGACACAGGGGGCACGGTCGAGTTACACGAATCTGCCCGTCGCCTTCACCTCCAGTCCGCTGGGCGGTGAGCGTGAACCTGCAGGTCACGGCGTAGGTCGGTCCCGTGGTGGGCTGACCACCAAGATCCATGCTGCGGTCGATACACGAGGCCGCCCGCTGGCCTTGGTCATCCCCGGCGGGCAACGCATCGACGGTGCCATGCTGAGCGAAGTCCTGGCCGACATCAGGGTGCCCCGCCTCGGGCAAGGGCGTCCCCGCACCCGCCCGGACGCCGTCTTGGCCGATCGTGCCTACACCAGCGGGATCACCCGGCGCATGCTCGCCGGACGCGGGATCAAGGCCGTGATCCCACAGAAGAGCAACGAGATCACCGCGCGAGAACGCAGAGGCCCAGCGGGTGGTCGACCGCCGGCCTTCGACGCCGAGACCTACAAAGACCGCAACGTCGTCGAGCGCTCATTCAACCTAACCGCGCAATGGCGCGGCCTCGCCACGCGCTACGACAAGCTCGCCATCACCTTCCGGGCCGCGGCCGTCCTCCACGCCTGTATCCGCTGGCTTCGCCTATTGGGAGACACAGCCTAGTGTTGCTAGTGGCGCGGATTTGAAGGTCGGGCTCAAGCGGTGGACGCAACGATTTCTGCGAACTTCTCTGATGGTGGCAGTGGACCCAAAATCATCACCGCAGGTCAGAGCCGGTTCTCGTCAGCAAAGCCACGCATTCGACGTGGTGCGTCATCGGGAA
>JAKDNC010000025.1 GCA_030452025.1 Nocardioides sp.
TCCTCTCCGACTCAGTGAGCGCCCACAGGCCCCACTGCTCGTAGGCCAGCGCATGGCTCATGCAGGCGGTCTGCAACGGACAGGTCGCGCACACTCGCCGCACATCCGGGTCGGCCTCCCCCACGTCGGCACCACCGAAGAACGACTCAACACATTGGGAGAGGCAGGCGGCATCGCCGTTCTGCCAGGCAAGCGCGTCCACCGGCAACTGTGGCAGGGGTGCCAGGTTGTCCTCGGGCAGCAGTTCCAGGGCCTGTTCCAGGTGTGCAGGCAACAGCCCATTCTGCGGACGCCCGACCGAGGCGTCGGGGCGGATCTGGGTGACTGTCATGTCGGTGGCTCCTGCTAGTGGATTGCTCCGTCACCCATGACAATAACGGCCGCCCGGGTCAGGTGCCCGTAGCGTCAGCCCCCATCGTCTCCCGCAGGTTCATCAGCTGTGCGTCCAGGTCGACCACTGCCTCCAGCAGCATGTCCTCCTCGGGAGTGCCGGCGGCCTTCCCCAACGCCGCCCGCGCCTGGTCGAGCCGCACCATCAGAAGGTGTTCTTCCAGACTGGCCTTCCCCAACTGCATCAAAGCCACCACGTCGCTCTCCTCCAACGGTTCGGACAACATCCGGGTGATCGACTGCCCAGTCGTCGAGTCCGTGTAGTCCAGCAGTCGCCCGGCCCATGCCGTCGGGGTCATCGAGGCCACGTCCACGTCACCGCTGCCCGCGGCCAGCACGGCTCGGCACACGGCCTGCGCGACTGGAGCTTTGAACATGCTCGGCTCGAACGAGACTGCCCAGGTGGCCGCAGCCCTTGGATCTCCGGCCAGCCGGTGCAGGATCCGACGTTCCAGGGCCATCAGATGGCCGGTGGCCATCCCACCCCCCGTCGTGGGCCGCGACGGAGCTGCGGAGGTCTGCTGGGGCGCATCCTGCGGTGGCGGGGCGGACACCGCACCAGTGCCGGTCGCCACAAACGCCGTCGTCGGCACATCCAAGATCCCGGCCGCGTACTCCACATATCCGGCACGGACCACCTCATCGGGAATCAGTGCCAGCACGCCACCGACCGCAGTCACAGCCCGGGACCGCTCCTCCGGCCCGGGGTGGTCGCCCAGCACCTCAGCAGCCGTGTCGTCAACAACCATCCGTGTCAGCGGCACCGCGTCCTCCGTGGCCGACGCCAGTTCCCCGGGGCCGTCGGTCTCCCACTTGTTGCACGGGTCCACCCCACCGCGCAGCCGCATCCCGTACACCCGGTTCAGCACATCCTTCACCGACCCCCAGGCCTTCGCCGCAGCCTTCACTCCGGCCGCGTCGCCGTCGAAGCAGAACACGATGCGGGTGTCCTCCCCCACCGCCCGGCTGAGCACACTCAGGTGCGTGACTCCGAACGCGGTGCCGCAGGTGGCGACAACCTCATCGACACCGGATGCCCGATAGGCCATCACATCGGTGTACCCCTCGACCACGATCACCCGGCCCGACCGGTGCGCGGCCTTCCGGGCACGGTCGAGCCCGTAGAGCAGGTAGGACTTCCGGTACACATCCGAGTCGGGGCTGTTCACGTACTTGCCGGGCAGCGGATCCGAGTCGGACAGGCGGCGAGCACCGAACCCAGCGCTCCGGCCGCGTGCGTCCCGGATCGGCCACAGCAGCCGGCCACGGAAGAACGCGAATACGCCCCGAGAGCCGGACCGCGCCAACCCGGCAGCTACCAGCTCCTCGTCGGTGTATCCCTTGCCTCGCAGGTACTTCAGCATCAGGTCCCCGTCGGTCGGCGCGTAGCCGCAGCCCGCGTCGTCGGCGTGCTCGCTGGTGAACCCCCGCGACGCTAGCTCTTGCCGGGCCGGAGCTCCCCCGGGGGTGACCAGCTGATCGCGGAAGAACCCCTCGGCGGCCTCCAAGATGGCGTACAGCCTGGAACGCTTCTCAGCGACCGGGTCGAACTCAGTCTCTTCACGCAGCTCCACACCCACCAGGCGTGCTACATGACGAATAGCGTCAGGGAACGCCAGGCCCTCGATCTCCTGAACGAACCTGATGACGTCACCACCCATTTGGCAGCCGTGACAGTAGAACAGCGCCAGGCTGGGGGTAACCTGGAAGGAGGGGGTCTTCTCGTCGTGGAAGGGGCACAGGCCCTTCATCGCGTCGTGCCCGGCCCGCTTCAGGGTGGTGTACGGGTCGACGACCTCCTCGATGCGGGCTTTCTCGCGGACAGCAGCGATGTCCTCGTCACGGATGCGGCCGCGTGGGCTCATCACTACTCCTCAGGGTTTGCTCCGACCGGTCGATCTTAGGACGTTCCCGGGTCAGGTGCTGGCCACGGCTGTGGCCGGGCTGTCTTGGGGAGGTAGAGCGGATGGCCGGGTTGTCCGTCCTTGGTGACGGCAAGCGCGGTCAGCGGGCCTGCGTAGCGGAGGACCTGGGCGATCCGCTCCGGTTTCGCGTTCACTCCCCAGGCCGCTACAACGGGCCCACCTTGGGCGCCGGAGAGGACCTCCCCAAGATGCTGGTCGTTGAGTGGCCCGATCGGGTCCTCGACCAGCCACAGGTCGTCCGGGTCGGTGGCCCGGTAGGCGTACAGGTTGACCACCATGAGCCCGCCCATACCCCAGTCCATGGCGTATGTGATGCACCGGCTGATGGTGCGGTCATCGACGGTGGCGTCGGCTGTGGAGGGGTTGAGCATCACGAACGTCGCTCGGGGTTGCGTCGTGTCCCAGTCACGGGTCAGCCGGTACCTGTAGCGGCCACAGTCGGACAGCACAGCGCCACTGGTCATCTCGCCGCGTGGCTCGAACAGGCCCTCCTGGGGGGTCACAGGGGTTTCCGCTGGACGGAATCGCACTGGCAGTCGCGGTCTGGGCAGGGGCCGGTGAGCGCGCACCCACACTTGTCGTCAGTGATGCAGTGCATGCAGCAGCCGCAAGAGGGGCAGCGGGTGCCCACGCAGTCCCCACCGTGTGGGTTGGCCGAGTCGTCATCAGCCACCAGGTGCTCGACCATTGGGGTATCCATCATTCGGCGGTCCCCAACCCGCAGGTCACGGGCTACGATGCTGCGCGTCTTCGGCATGGTTCATTCTCTCAGGCGGCGTCGCGGTTGAGGGTAGAGATGACGGCAGCGGCGTCGTGGCCGATCACGACGTAGTCGCTGCCAAGGTGGGCGGGTGTCTCGTCGGCGTGGATGACGATGACCGGCTCGCCGGCTGTGTTCCACGTGGCTGTCCGGATGACGCCTTCGTGGGTGTCGCCGTGTTCGGGGGTGAATGTCACCCAACTCCCGACGAGGCTGCTGAGACTGGCGTACATGGTGTTCACCCCCTTCAGTTCCCACGTTGCTTCGATGGGTTTCACGCTATGTGGCGAAGTGGCGTCGGGATACCCGGGTTCTTGGGCAACGGGAGGGCGGTGGCCGTGCCGTTGTCGCTGCTGGGACCGACGGTGCGTTCGTTGCTGGGGGCGCACCAGGTGGTGAGGCACCACTGACCACAGGGGCACAGGTACCAGCGGTGGGCCTTCCGATGCCGCTTGGCTGCGCTGGTGGCGGCCTCCATTGCGGCGCCCTCACCAGTGAAGTGCCGCTTCTCCGGGTGGGGGCACTTCAGGGTGCGGACAGTCGTTGCCGCTTCGGCGCACGATGTCTGGCAGTAGTGCCTCGCCCATGTGTCATCGGGCAGCGAGGAGGCGATCACTCGGCTGAACAGCTCAGCACAGTGGGCGCAGATCCCTGCGATGCGTTCCTCGTCGGCCATGACCGGTGACCGTCCATAGGTTCAGTTGCTCCGATGGCCACGACGATACGACCCGAGGGGATCAGGTCCCCGCCTCTTGCTCAGCCGGTAACGATGTCCTTCGGAGTCCCGGTGAGCGTCGGCAGCAGCGCCCGGGCTTGCTGGACGGCATACGCCAGCATGTGCGGGTCGGCTAGCCCGACGCTCTGGCGGTCGACACGCATGTCGGCCATCGGTCCCACTTCGCTGTGCCAGGAGTCCTCCCCGATCTTCACAGCGACGGCGTCGGGTAGCCGCCAGACACTCACCCATTCCTTCTCCGTCACGGTGACTTTGTCGGCTCCCTGGGCCAGGTCGAGCGTCTCGCCGCGAGCTGCCGCCAGTTGCTGCGCGGTTGCCTCGAACCGGTCCAGTGCCTGCTCAGCCAAGGGGCGGTCGTACCAGACCCCGATGACCTGCTGCATCGAACCGTCGGTTCGCAGGTAGACCACCGGGAGCCTTCCGATGTCCGCAGTGGCGTGGCCGAACTCGACGGCCAGGCCCCCGCCGGGGAAGACGCTCCTCGCGGTGGGCCGTCGCTGATGGTGACAGTGCCGAACGAGTCGCACTCCTCGGCCCGGGTGATAGACACCCGTACCAGGTCGTCCACGCCGTGATGGGCGACGGTGACGCTGTAGTCCTCAATGGCGACCACCACTCCCCCGTCAGTTGCCGGTGTCACGCGGAGCACCACAGGAAGGCGATCGCCCTCCCACGTCGTGGGGGGACGATCGTCGAGGACGATGCTGTCCCCCGGCATCACGTCGCCCCACGTAGCTACTCGGGAGTTGGCCAACTGGGCTTCCCGCTTCACTTCCGCCTTCGCGTTCCGCTCGGCCGCGGCAGCAACCTTGGTGGCGGTTTCGCGGGCGGCCTTGCTCGGGCCCTCGGGGGCATAGTCTTCGGCGCGGATCAGGGTGCCGTCGTGGTCGGTAACGACCTCGACGGGTTCTCCCTCATCGAAGCAGTCGGGGCAACCGTCTGCGTCTGCGCGGGCCTTGAACCGGTGGCACTGCTCGCAGCGGCACTCGTCGGAGCGGTCCCCACAGGTGCCGCACTCATAGATACGTTCCAGGTGCTCGAAGACTTGCTGGCAGTTCCAGCACCACCAACCCGTGGGGGTCCCGCCGGCGCTCATCGGTCGTCACCGCCTTACGTGTCGCGCGCGAGGTCGTCGGCGCGGCGGTTGAGCCAAGCGTCAGTGGCGAGGGCGGCGGATACGTCGTCCGCGACATTGCCAATGAGGAACGCGTCGAGCCACTCACCTTCCGCGAAGACTCGTCCCGCTTCCCGTAGCGTCTCGGCCCCCACGTGGGCAGGGTCGGCTTCGGTCTTCTCGATGAGCGTCACGAGGCGATCCCACTCCTGAAGAGTCATGAGGACCTTCCCAGAGTGATAGGAGGTCAGACCGGGGGACCCTGTCGAGGAAGTCAAGCGGTCCTTGATTCTGTTGAACTCATCGACCGGTTCTTTCCAGTCGTCGTTGGTGTTCATGCCCAATTCTCCGTTCCAGGGGTTGCTCCGACACCTCATAGCGTAGGGCGGCAGCAGGGATGCGAGGACCCGGGTTTCTGGCGGCCACCGAGGCTCAGGCTGGTGGTTTGGACAGCGCCTGGCTGCTGGGCTCGGCGGTCCTCCGGAGACCGCTACTGGGACTTGCTCAGCGGAGTTCCTTTCTTGCGGTTGACCTCGGCCGCCTGGGCGAGGTTCTCGGTGAACTTGATGCCGTGCAGCGCGCTCCGTGCGGTGTCGGTGTACGCGGCGACGCTCCAGCGGGTTGGGTCACCGTAGGTGCCGTGCGCTCGTCGCACCTCGAACCCGGATTCTGTGAAGTAGAGGGTCTCGGTCTCAACCGTGCACCGGTCCTCGACCTTCACCTGCACCAGGTGCACACCACTGAGGGTGACATCGCGACGGCTCAGGATCATCACGCCTTGGGCCCAGCCGTGGCCGGGCTGGGTGATGCTCCCCAGATGCTCATCCACCTTGGGGGTGGGGGCAGCGCCCAGGAGGCGCACCGGTCGGGGGTGCTCATCGTGGGCCGCCGGCCACGGCGTGGTGGTAGTTGCATACCTTCAGGTAGCCGTTCATGCGCGGCGCCGGGTGCCCACACGGCTGCCCGTCGTAGCCCGGTCCTGCGCAGCGCTCGTCGAGCAGCTCAGCGGCGCGGATCTTGAACTCGTTGGCGTACCGGTCGAGCACCGCGGTCGCCTGATCGTGGGTGCGCTCCCCGTCGGCAAGCAGGATCTCCGGTTCGGTGAACTGCTCCCACCGAACCTCGAGTTCGGCGGTGGTCTCGACGTGCGCGAACGGGCTTTCAGGCGGCAGGACGGTGGAGATGTGCATCGTGGTTGTTCCTTCGGTGGGTGGTTGCTCCGACGACTGTGAGACTAGAGCGGCCTTGCCCGGGGAAGTACCCGGGTCTTCCCCCCTTGCCGGTGCCGCCGCGGCCGTGGGCGGACAGAGACCTGGCCTCAGGGGATGCCCGTCGTCGAGCATCTGCCTTCCACGTAGATCGGGATCGGGGAAGGTGGCACGAAGTCTGGTGGGCAGGGCGGTCAGTGCATGCGCTTCACTCGCGCGAATGTGTCCAGCAGGCGCGGCGGTTCGCCCGGCCTCGGCTCGAAGGTGACAGTGGTGGCGAGACCGAAGCCCATGGTGGCGTACTCCAGGAGCACCTTCTGGCGGGGGTCCTCGCCGTGGTTGTGGAACCCGCTGTCGCGCCAGTAGGTGTATTCGACCTCGACCAGCTCCACCTGGTCGTACTTCTTGTGCCCGGCGGTCTCGTTGGCGGTGGTGCGCATCGTGATGCTCCGTTCCAGGGGATTGCTCCGACAACTCAGACCTTAGGCGCAGTGGTGAGTACCCGACACCCCCTGCTTCGTGGGCCCCCCGCGCGCGCTGCATGTAGGGGCGCGTCGGCGTCCTGTGCGGGTTGGCCCGCGGCAGGCCCCTGAGCGAGCGAGGAGCCTCCGGACATGCGAGCTGCGTTGTCTGCCCTTGGCCCTCGATGGGTGCTTGGTTCCCGCCGTCGGGCCAGTGGGCCACGAGTCAGGGGGTCCATTCACGGCGGGCGCGGATCAACCGTTCCACCAGGTCTTCAGGGGTGGTGCCCCGGGCGACCGCTTCCCCGGTCAACCACCGGGCCAGGTCCTGGTCGAGGGTCAGTTCCAGGCGGGGCCGGTCCGACTCATGCTCAGCCCACGGGTCCGCCACCTTCGCCGGACCCGGGACTTGGGCTGGGGTCGGCGTTGTCGGCTTCGGCGCTGAGGCCGGGACTGTTGCACTGTCCACCCAAGCCAACGTGCCCCGCGACAGGTGCCGCCGGGCACGGGTGATCGCCACGTAGGCCAACATCGCCTCCTCGTCTCCCGGCACCTGCTCCTCCCCCGTCTCTGGGTCCACCTTTGGTTCAGGGAAGTCGCTGTGAATCTGCACGCTGTCCCACTCGCGTCCTTTCGCCTTGTGGGCGGTCGACACCACGCGCTCTGCCGCCTGCTCCGGCACGGCTTTGTTGATCGCGTCGATCACGACTCTGGCGCCGTGTTCGTCGATGAGCCTGACGAAGGGGCGCAGGTCGTTGGCGTCGCCCTGGTCGACGTGGTCCTGCACGGCCGCCCAGGAGGAGAACAGGGCCAGTTCGGGATGGCTGGTGGCCCGTCCCCCCTGGAGCGCTTCGGCTGCCTCCGCGAGCCTCAAAGCGTCCTGTCCGCCGCCGACGATCGCCACCTTCTGGGCTGCCTGGTGTGCGGCCATCACTTCGGAGACGGTGCCTGCGTTGGTGCGGCACAGCACCGCGTCCGCGGCGGCCAGTGGGGTGACGGTGACCTGGGATCGGATCGTGTCGGTTCCGGTGAGTCGCAGGGGGCCGCCGATGCGTTCCAGCCACTTGTTGGCCTCGTCGGCGACGGCTGGTCCGAATCGGAACGACTGGCTCAGCTGGAGGGCGTGGTCGGTGGTGAACATGCCCATGCTGTCCACGGCCCCGCGCCAGCCGTAGATCGCTTGGTTTGGGTCGCCGACGACCACGATCTGGGTGCCCTGGGACTGCTGCTGGGCGACCAGGTTGGCGATCACGGGGGCGGTGTCTTGGCACTCGTCGAAGAGTAGGAAGTCGTACCCGAGCGACGGGTTGGTCAGGCACCAAGTCTTGACGTAGGCGTCGTGGGGGTACTTGAAACTGTCACTGTGCGGGTCGCACCAGTCGTCCCACACCTGGCGGGCGTACGGCAGCAGCAGGTCGGCCACGTCGAGGTGGTCGGCTGGGTCCAGGCCGGGCACGGGAGCGAGGTGTTTGCTGCTCACTTCGGGGTCGGCGCTGTTGCAGAACCGGGTGGCCATGTCGATCGCCAGGCGGGCCTGTTGGGCGGGCTGGAGCACCGTCTGGTCGCCCAGTTTGATGCCGGTACGGATGCCCAACTGGTTAGCGACCTGCTGTGCGGGGATCCGGGGGCCGTTGAGGCGGTCTTTGAACCTGTGCCCGACGGCGGCGAACGCGAGCGCATGCGTGGTCTTCACCGTCACGTTGGTCGGGAATGATCCTTTGGCGTCGGTGGCGATGGCGCGGTTGAAGGCTGCGTAGAGGCCCCGGCGTCCCTGGGCGGCTTCGGCCAGCAGGCGCAGTGTGGCCGTCTTGCCGGTTCCGGCCCCAGCAGTGAGGGTGAGTGAGTTGCCTGCCGCGAAGGCGTCGACGGCGGCCCGTTGTTCGTCGGTGGGAGTGAATGTCACGGGTCGAGCTCCTCTCCCGGCCGGGTCAGTTTCGACCGGTGTCGAGGTGGGAGGCGATGACTGCGATGGCGAGGTCGTTGATCATCAGCGCAGCGGCGACCGCAAAGAGAGTGATCGTCAGCAGTCCCGTTGCGATGACGATGACCTCGTGGTCGCCACGGGACCACGTGGTGACCGCGAAGCCAGCGAAGACAACCACGGCGACCAAAGCGAGCGTCAGCATCAGAGCACCTCGTCCGTGACGTAGGCGAGGGCCATCTTGGCGGTGTCGTAGACGCCCTCGATCGCGGCGAGCGGCACGCTGTCTGCTCCCAGCCGCATGCGGTCCACGAGCACGTCGCGCAGCCGCTCCAGTGCCGCTTGCGCCTCGGTGCCGTACGCCAGCCCGTGAGCCGTACCGGCGAACCCGACCGCGAAGGCGTACTCGTCGCGTGACGCGGCGGCGGCGACGTTGCGCAGGCTCAGGTCTGCTGTCTCTGCTACTTCGCGGGTGACTGTGGCGGTCATCGCGTCGTCACCCCGACCCGCAGGGCCCTGAGATCCGACCAGTGCTTCTCGTAGACGTTGATCGCGATCTGGAGGTCGGTGAACACCTCTGCTGGCACGCTGTCGTGTTCGTCGCACTCGATTCGGCACCTACCGTCGCGGGTCGGCCGGGTGATGATGCACGTCATGGTGTTCCCCTCGTGGCTGGGTTCCGCTGCTCCGACACCCAGTACATTAGTCGCTCTCATCGACATGTGGGAGAGGCGTTTCCACCGGTGAGCTCCCTGTGGTGGCGCGAGTCGTGAATTGGGACATTTCCCCGCCTGTGTCTCCGTTGGAGAGTCGCGGCGTCAGGAAGGTGCGGCCCTAGCACCCTGGGCGGCTTCGGACAGCAGTCGCAGGGTGCCGTCTTGCCAGTTCCGGTTCCGGTTCTGAGGGATCCACCTACCGCGTAGGCGTAGGCGTCGACGGCGTCCCCGTTGTTCGTTGGTGGGGGTGACCGCCTTCAGTCGACCTCCGGGTCGCCCTCGAAGATCAGTCCGTCGTTGAGCCACACTCGGCACTGGCCGGTGCCTACCCTCGTGTCGATCTGCACCCCGAATGCGCCATCGTCTTCGGCCACGTAGGTTGCGACGGTTCCTGGCTCCTCGGCTGGCTCTCTGCCGCCGGCGTGGGTCCACCCGTCGTCGTCGAGGAGCCAGGAACCGCGCGTGGCGAAGTCGCTGACCCGCAGGAGAGTGGCGTAGTTGTCGGACGGGTCGATGTCGAGGATCCGGAACGTCTCGCCGTCACCTGGGCGGGTGACGGTTTCGCCGGGCCGGAACCGTGGCGTGGTGCTCAAGCTTCGCTCCATACCCATCCGCTGGCGCCGATCCGGTAGAGCCCGTCGTCGTCGGGTGCGATCACCTCTGGTCGGTAGGTGGTGGGGTCCTCGGCCTCGGCGGCGACCTCGACCAGCGCGAGAGTTCCGTCGTCGGCGAAGCACCACCGGTTGAGGTCCCCGTCGGGGCTGTCACGGTTGATCGCTTCCAGGATGTCGACGACTGTGTAGGCGTCGAAGGCTGGACAGGCGATCCACCCGTTCCACCGGTGAGTGGGGTCGTATTGGGCGAGCCAGCGCCCGCCGAGGCCGCCGAGGCCGTCCAGGTCGACGGGTCCGGCGCGGGACTCGGATGCGCGGCTCATTCGTCGTCCTGCTCGTACTCGGCACGTGCGGCGGCTTCGGCTTCTTCGAGGGTGCGGCCGGTGCCGTAGTCGCACCACAGGCCTTCGGGGAAGGCTCGGCTGTCGGGATAGACGTAGCCATGCTCGCCTTCGACGGCGTGGTTGATGACGAGCGCACTGTTCTCCCAGTGCCCGAAGAAGGTCCAAGTTCGGGTTTCACTCATGGCGGGGTCCCTTCGCGGTTACATGTGGGGGTCGATGACGTGGAGCGCTGCGGCTCGGGCGTCGATGTAGGCGTTCTCCACCAACTGCACGTGCCCTCCGACGTCGAGGTGATGGACTAGTGCGTCCCGCAGCCGTTGCAGCGGCTCCCGGGCGTCGGTGTGGTGCAGGAGTCCCAGTGCGGTCGCCGCGTGGGCGAGGGCGGACGCGAACTCGCCGACGGCGGCTGTCGTCGCGACGTGGGCGACAGCGAGGGCGGCGGTCTCGGCGGTGTCCCGGCTCATGGTGCTCGCCATGGTCCTGGCTGGCCCGCTCAGTCTTCGCCGGGGAGCATGACGGTCATGACCGGTTCCCCGTGGTCTCCGCCGTGGATTTCCAGGATCAGCCACTGCTGGGTGGGGTCGGAGTGGGCGTGGGCGTTGCGCGTGATCCTGTTCACGGGGAACGACGTCACCGACTGGCCGGGGCCGGTCTGTCGGATGCCGTGACGGGCCATCGTCAGCACGTCCCACAGGCGTCCGGTTTCGTCTTGCAGGTGGCCGGTCGCGTCGCCGTCGTGGATGGTCCATGCCACGCAGTCCTCCCACGCGGCGCGGGTTAGCGCCATCGGGAACTTGAATCCTGCCTCGGCGGCCAGAGGCCCGGTGTCGATCAGGGTGCAGTCGTTGAGAGCGTCGGCTCGGGTGTAGGTGCTGATGATGTCTGAGTTGGTGAACACGTGGGCGTCCTTGCGGATGGCTGCTGGATTGCTCCGACACCACATACACTAGTGGCCCCCACAGACGGCGAGAACCCATCAGTTTCAGGTGGCCGCCGCCGTCGTCTCATGTCGGTGCTCACTGGCCCAGCGGGCGGGACTTCCACAGCGACCTGGCCTCGCGGTTCCCCCACTCGGCGGCCTCGTCGAGGGTGAACGAGTAGTTCAGGTAGGCAGCGTCAGTGATCCCCCACAACGTGTTGATGACCTCGCAAGGGATCAACCGAACGTCCAACAGTTCCGCGAGGACGGCACCGTAGGCCCATTCGGGGGCTATGCCCTTGTTGATGTTGACCACCAGGTGCCCCGCCCCCGCCGCCAGGCGCTGGTTCTCACGCAACGAATCGCCGTACGCGGCAGCACCCGAGTCGAACGGCACGCCCCACTCGAAGAAGTTGTCGCCCCCCACGTGCACGGAGCCGCCGTAGGGGCGCACCGCAGTCTCGACGGCCGCCACCTCTTCCGGCAGCAGTTGCCGGCCCCTGACGCCGAAGTGCATGGCGTATTGGTTCTCGGGCTCCTCCCGGCGCCTTCCAGCATCAGCCAGGACGGCATTCGTGCTGACGTCTCGGTCATCATTCATGGTGGGCTCCTTCACGGTTCTCGACTGCTCCGACACCCACACGCTAGTCGTCACCGCCGACGGCGCCACCCCCGGACTCTTGGCCCCCCGGACTGTCCCTGGGCCGACCTGCCTGTCGCATCCTCTGCGTTCACCGTGGTGCACACGCCCGGGCCAAAGGAGGGCGGACACGCGACGGGCAAACCCACCCCGAGGCATGGTTGAGCCAACAGGGCGGCTCCGGACACGGCGGCGCAGCCGAGCGAGGCCCACGACACTCGGCGAGCTCGGGCTCACCCATGGGGCACCTGCGAGCTTCAACAGGCAGCCAGCAGGTTCCAGGCCAGTTCCTTCGTCCGCACCGACTGGCCTGCCAGGTTCCGGGCGTAGCGCACCTCTTTCGGGTCACCGCCACGGGTGGCTGCGAAGTGGTCGAGATATTCGTTGACGGCACACACCGCGGCGTACCTGGTGCCGCGACCAAACGAGGTGGTGGGGGCGTTGCTGAACAAGTCCACCAGCAGCCGCCGGCGCTCAGCCCACGTTGCAGCGGAACGCTTGCCCGCATTCCGTGGCGTGGGCAGCAGTCGGTGGGTGAACTGCTCGAACTCGGTCACGCTCATGCGGGTGCCCAGCAGCTCGTAGGTGAGCCGCTGGTAGGTGGCCATCCACGACTTCACCATCTTGTGCGTGTGGATCGCCTCAGCCATCTTCCCTCCCACGTCCCCGGAGTGTCGCAGGGTCCACCGTTGCGGGACGGTGGGGATGCTAGTGACGACCTCTCCCATGTTTGCTCGCCTGATCGGAACGATCGCGGCCGTCACGCCGGTGTCGCCGTTGTGGGAGTTCCCGATCAGCAGGTACAGGTCGTGCGGGTCCTGACCGGCCACATTCAGCGTCTCCGAGAGCCTCAGCCCGAGGAACGTCCGCACCCCGATCGGCTTGCCGTGCCCTGCCGCGGCGGCGACGTTAGCGCCGAAGTCGTCGATCAGGTGCTGACCGAACGCGAACGCGTCCGTGTTCTGCACCTGCTTGTAGCGGCTCCGGACAACCCCGAAGAACGTCTTGGTGCCGTCCGGGTCGCTTCGCACGGTCGACCAGTGCCCTTCCTGCGGGAGAGTCAGCGTCCCACCTCCGGCGATCGGAACATTGGTCTGTCCTTCGTGCAGGCTGACAGTGAAGTTGAGGCCTGCCTCGACGAGTGCTTCCTGCACGCTCATCGACTCGCGGGCCACGATGCCGTCGACCTTGGCGACGCCGAGGAAGGCCGGCAGCCGCTCCCCGAGGAACTGATGTCCTGACCGTACTGTGGGGGTCGCGCCCAAGTCGGCCATGGTGAGGCCGCTCGGCGTGGGGGCTGTGATCGTCATGATGGGTCCTCCGTGGGTTCTGTTGCTCCGACACTGTGGAGGCTATCGGGGGCCACCGACAGGCGGAACCCACTCTCTCCAACAGCCCTTGGGTGGTGGTGGTGCCTCCTGCCCCTGGCCCCAGTCGTGAATTGAGACGTTCCCGCGGTACGTGTGAGAACAACGTGAGACTCTCGCCCCGTCGCGGGCCCTCGCACGTGGCGCTCAGGCTGTGATGTCGTGGGTTTCGCACAGGGCGCGCAGGCCATCACGGTGCTCGTCGGTGGCCCACGGCACAGCCCCCGCCAGCACCCCGCTGACGTAGGCGTTGATGTGCTCGCCCAGCGAATGGTCGAGAGTGCCGGTGTGGCGGTCGTCGAGGTCGATGCGGCCGGTGTAGGTGTCACCGTCGGCCCACTCGACGGTGAAGTTGGTCTTCACATAGCCGCTGCCAACGGTGCGGCGGTCTTCGGCGAGCAGCATGGACAGCATTGCGTTGGCTTTCGCCCACACGTTGTCGCCTTCGATGCTGAGTCCGTCGAACGGGCCTGCCTCGGTCCAGTTGATGGTGACCCGGGTGGCTTCGATGAGCGCGGCGGCGGTGACGGTCATGGGATGGCTCCTGAAGAACGTGGTGGTTGCTCCGACACCTTTGACGATGCCACCACCACAGGGCTGCCGTAACCCCGGTTTCGTGGGCGCGCTCGAACACACAGCTCGACGGTCGAGCTCCCCGGAAGGTGGCCCTCCTCGAGTTCAAGGGTCCCCCGGTCACAGCCCCGCAGGGCTCAGGCAGCGACCGAGCAGGTCACAACCGGGATGCACCGTTCGCAGCATCCGTTCTCGTCGACCAGCCGCCCGTCGACGAGTGACCGGCACACCTCGCATACCTCGCAGGCACAGGCGCTCGGTTCCCCGTGGCAGCGGTCGCACCACTCGGGGCGGACATATCGGTCTCGGTGTTCCTGATGGTTCTACTGGTGGACTGGGTTGCTTGCTCCGACAGCAACCCAGTCTGTTGCCCACACGGGCTCCCCAACACCCGGGAAATCAGGATCGGGTCAGCCACTCCTCGGCGTCCTCACCGAGCGCCGTACGCACCTCGGCCCGCAACCCGGGTCGACGACCCAGGTCCGGGTCCGGGTCCAGTAGCGCCGCGGCGTCTTCGCGGGCCGCGGACACCAGGTCACGGTCGCCGCGCAGGGAGGCAACCCGCAGGTCTGACATGCCGGACTGCCGTGCACCGAACACGGCCCCTTCGCCGCGGATCTCCAAGTCCACTTCGGACAGGAAGAACCCGTCGGTCGACTCGCACAGTGCACCCAGGCGGCGGGCTGCGTCCCCGGAGGCTCCTTCGCCGACCAGGACGCAGTGGGAGGCGTAGCTGCCACGTCCCACACGGCCGCGCAACTGATGCAGCTGTGCCATCCCGAATCGTCCCGCGTCGAGCACGACGATTATTGAGGCGTTGGGGACGTTGACGCCGACTTCAATGACCGTGGTGGCGACCAGGACGTCCACCTGCCCGTCCTTGAACTGACGCATCGCCTGATCCCTCTCGGCCGGTTTCTGCTTGCCGTGCACCAGCCCGATTCTCAGCCCGGCCAAGGCCCCCTCGGTGAGGGCCTCCAAGGTTTCGGTGGCGGACTTGGCGGCCTGGGTTTCCGACTCGGTGACCAGAGGGCACACCACGTAGGCCTGGCGTCCCTGCTCGACCTGGCTGCGGACCCGCGGCCACGGGTCGGCGTCAACGTCGGCCAGGTCGACATCCCCGTCCACCCAGGTGGTGTCGATCGGGGTCCGGCCGGGCGGCAGCTCGTCGAGCACGCTCTGGTCGCGGTCGCCGAACACGGTCATGGCGGCCGTGCGTGGGATCGGGGTCGCGGTCATCACCAGCATGTCGGCCGCGGCGGTGACGCCCTTGTCTCGCAGCGCGGCCCGCTGTTCCACACCGAAGCGGTGCTGTTCGTCGACCACCACGAGGCCGAGCTGGTGGAAGTGCACGTCGTCGGCCAGCAGT
>JAKDNC010000532.1 GCA_030452025.1 Nocardioides sp.
GACGGGGGACGAGGACTTCGGTCCGGGCCGGATGTCCGAGCTCGGTATCGACCCGAACGAGTTGACCCCGGACCCCCATCCGGGTCTCAGCGACGACGCCTTCGACGGCGAGTCGCCTTTCGCGACCGATCGGGACGACGATGACGATGCAGGTGAGGGTGAGAGGTCCCGGGCGGAGACCGGCGCCTCACGCGACGACCTGCACGCCGCCTATGGTGCGGCGGATGCCAGCGAGGAAGCGGTGCAGCACACCCAGTTCCTGGCTACCTTGACGAAGGCGTTGCAGGCCCTGGTGGAGGTCGAGCATCTGCTGCCCGAGTTCGTCGAGTACGCCGCAGACGGCGAGATCGAGGCCGTCGGGAACCTGTCAGAAAAAGCCGCAGAGATGGCGCAGGTGTTGGTCAAAGAGTCCCAGAACCGGGCCGCGGAAGGGTTCGACGCAGGAAGCGACTTCTGAGATGCCCTGTCCGCAGGTGGGTTACCGGACCCCGTTGGGGCCGTCGAGGGGCAGAGTGAAGGGTATATCTTCACCGACCGCCTCTTGCAGCGCTGCCCGCATCCCCTCGGCGGGGGAGATGTTGGTCAGTTCCGCCTTCTCAGAGACCAGGCTCAGCAGTGCAGATGACACCCGCACAGTGAGCCCGACTAGTTCCTCCCCGGTCAGCATCTTCTGTGCGGCGTCGGGCGCATCGGGAACATCAGGGAGCCGGCCCAGGAGGTCGGGCTTCTCGGAGGCCAACAGTTTGCGGCCCTCGTTGATCCGGGCGTTGATGGCCTGTTGGGGTAGACCCAGTATCGGCTTCACCAGTGCCACTACCGGCCACCGTGCCTCGTGCAGCAGCGCCAGATACATCTTCAGCAGGCGACCCGACGGGTCCAACGCGAGGCGCTCCAACTCGGCCCGCGTCCACTCCGGCAACTCCGCGATCGGAGCACCAGGGTCGGCCTGTGCCGCAGTCAGCCGCACCTGGTCAATGTCGCTGACCCACTCCTCCAACGCCTGCCGCAACAGGCCGATCATCGAGATCCCCCGTTCGGTGGCTTGCGCGGCGGCAGCCGCGTGCATCGACTCCGGGACCAGCAGATGGCGCGTGGCAGTCATGCTGCGGCGATCCTCCAACGTCGAAAACGGGACGCCACCTATTCTGCCCGATCAGCCTTTGCAGGGAGCCCAGCATGTGTAAACCCGACCCGGGACCGCGATGCGCCTCCCATGCCCGCGTGGATCTACGTACCGCCCGCAGCAGTGCCGCCGCAGCCCTGCGTGTCCTCCGCTCCGCCGAATCTGCCCAGACCAATGACGCCGACCCGGAGACGGCATGGGAAACCCAGCGCTCAGGCCGGGTCGAGCTGCACACCGCCCGAGCTGCGGCCGCTGCCGCTGTCCGCAACCTCGAAGAGACCCAGCGCGTCTACGACTCCACCCCCGCCGGACAGCGCGAACTGGCCGCCCGCCTCGCCACCGCCGAGAACCCACCCGACGACACGAAGAAGCGGGAAGACCCCCAGCCTCTGCGGCAACGGCTCGCTGCCGCCGAGGAACACCACGCTGCGGTGATGACACGGTGGCGGGCATCATCCGCGTACACCGAGGAGCGCCTGGGCGACCTGGTGGCCGACCACCGGGACAACCCCAGGGAGGTGGCCGACCGGATCCGCGATCTGCGCGCCCAGATCGTCACCCGCCGCGCCACCGAACACGGGGTGCTGCCGCCACCGACGCACCCGAAGGCCCGTGCCGCATGGGAACGAGCCGAACCCAGGGGCCGCACCTGGCGCGCCGTGGCCGACCTGACCAGCCCCGCCGCCGCATCCCTGACCTACTCCGACCCCAACGTGCACGAGGCCGCCCTTGGCTACGTCACCTACCCGGAGGCCCCCGAGCTGCGCGACGAGCTGCTGTCCGCCCACGCCCGGTCGTTGCCTGCCGCGTTGGCTCCACAAGGCGACCCGACCCACCACATGTACCGGGCTAACGCGACCGGGAAGCCGTGGACGGTAGAAGCCTCCACGATGGCCGACATGGTCACCGCGAAAGGGGCCCGTCGGGTCGACCCGGACGGGGACGCCGCCCACGGCGGCCGGCCCGGTGACCAGTGGCGGGTTCTCCGTGTGGTCGGCCCCGTCCAGGTCACGGGTGGTGCGACCCCGGTTGCGGTGGAGTCAGGGACATTGTGTGTGCGGGTCCGTGACGGCCTGTGGCGAGCCCTGCCCACCCAGAGGGCCGATGAGCGGCTGGAAGTCGCGCAGCACGCCACCACGGGCCCCTGAGTGTCGCAGTCGTTCGACCTGCGGCGATGCCCCGGGGGTCAGAGACCAACGAGATCGGTGAACAGCCCCGGGGTGTAGACCTGCATGGCGCCGATGACGGCCACCGCGGTCACCGCAGGCAACAACAGGGTCCACTCGAACCAGCCGCCGGCACGGATGCGCAGCAGCGACGGCAGCGTGAGCTCCCACCACCGGCGTCCCCGGAACGAGAACGGGGCCAGGATGGGGCAGCCGTTCTTGGTGATCATGTCGCCGAGCAGGTGCATGCTGGCGCCCAGCCCGACTGCGAGCCCCAGCCACCAGTAGTTGTCCTGCGGCAGCGTCACCCATGCCAACACCGCGGCGGCCAATGCGGCTGCAGTGGTGGCCAGCCACCCTTCCCGTTTCGCCCAGTCCGCCATGAGTCCGCGGATGGCGAGCCCGACGGTGATGAACAGGGTGCCGATGACGGCGTACTTCCCGACGCTGGCCGCCAGGATCGCCACGAGGAACCCCAGCGTCACGGTGAACAGGGCGGTATGGGTCAGGGTGCGGTGCCCGGAGGTGCGGGGTTCGTCTTTCGGTCCCTTGGTGAGGTTGTAGACCCCAGCTGCGGCGGTGTCGACCACATGGGAGGCGGCCACCGAGGCGATCCCGAAGGAGCGGGCGACCGTGGAGGTGGGGCAGTCGATGTCCGGCAGTAGGGCTGACCCAGC
>JAKDNC010000533.1 GCA_030452025.1 Nocardioides sp.
GCGCCAGGCACTGAGCGATGAGCGTGGCCTGGCCGGGGTGTTCGAGGTCGACGATGACGCCCTCGAGCACCTCGTCCGCCTCGCCGGAGGCGATGCCCGGCGTTCGCTGACCTACCTCGAGGCAGCCACCGGGGCAGCCCAGGCCAAGGCTGTTCCCTCCGATCGGGCCGCGCGCGTCGACCTCTCCACGGCCGAGACAGCGGTGGACCAGGCCGCCGTGCGCTACGACCGTCAGGGCGACCAGCACTACGACGTCGTCTCGGCCTTCATCAAGTCCGTCCGCGGCTCCGACGCGGACGCCGCGCTGCACTACCTGGCCCGAATGATGGAGGCGGGGGAGGACCCCCGCTTCATCGCCCGACGCCTGGTCATCCTGGCCAGCGAGGACATCGGACTCGCCGATCCCACGGCGCTCACCACAGCCGTCGCGGCCGCCCAGGCGGTCCAGCTGATCGGGATGCCCGAGGCGCGGCTCAACCTGGCCCAGGCCACCATCGCGCTCGCGGTCGCACCCAAGTCCAATGCCGTCACGACGGCGATCGGGGCCGCGAGCGCCGACGTACGGGCCGGGAAGATCGGACAGGTGCCGCCGCACCTGCGTGACGCCCACTACCCCGGGGCGAAGAAGGTGGGGCACGGATTGACGTACCTCTACTCGCACGACGAGCCGTTCGGCATCGCCACCCAGCAGTACGCACCTGACGCGATCGGCGACGCCCGCTACTACCAGCCCACGAGCCTGGGCGCCGAGTCGACCCTCAAGGAGCGCTGGGAGCGGGTCCGCAAGATCATCCGCGGCCAGAGGGATTGAGCACGCACCGCCGCGATAGGGTCGGGCCTCATGAGTGAGGACCTCTACCTGCCGACGGCACTGGCCGCCCTGGTGCTGGTGCTTGCCGTCGCACTCGTGGTCTCGGTCCTGGCGCTGCGTCGCACCCGGGAGCACGCCGTGGAGGCACTGGCGTCCAGCCGCGCCGAGCAGTCCGATCTGCGCGAACGCGTCGAGGTGCTCGCGCGCAAGGTCGAGAGCGGAGCGGGTCCACGCCGGACGCCCGACGAGTTCGTGATCACCGACATCGGCCGTGGTAGCGACGAGAGCGCCCAGCCCGTGGCCGAGCGAATCGAGGGGCGGCTCTTCGCCGACATCGTGCTGCGTGAGTCACTGGTGAGAGCCGCCTCCTTCGGACATGGACTGCGCCGCGGACTCTCCCCAGAGACCCGCAACCGGATCCGCTTCGAGATGAAGCGCGAGGTCAAACGCTCTCGCAAGCAACGACGGGTCGAGCTCAAGGCCATCCGCCGGGAGCGCGCGGCACGCCAGCGCGCCGAGGAGGACGTCGCACGAGACGGACCTTCTGGTTCGCCGCAGGAGCCGGGGTCAGCGTGTACGCCATGAACCGGGTCAGCCGACTGCGCGAGGCGGTCACCGTCGAGGGGCTCAAGGACCGCGTCGGAGCCCTGGCTCTCGGGGCCCGGATGCTGCGCGAGGAAGTGGCCCAGGGGCAGACGGAGAAGGAATTCGAGTTGCGCGCACGCCTCGGCCTGACTCCGGACAGGACTCCACAACTCGAGCCCGGAGCCGGCAGGCACCGAATCGAACTCCCGAACGACAAGGACAAGGAAGGCACCACCTGATGGACCCAATGAGCACTGCGGAGATCCGTCGGCGATTCCTCGCCCACTTCGAGCAGGACGCGAGCGTCGGTGCGCACACGGTCGTCCCGTCGGCCTCGTTGCTTCTCGACGACCCAAACCTGCTGTTCGTGAACGCCGGCATGGTTCCGTTCGTCCCGTACTTCCTCGGGCAGGAACAGTCACCGCACGATCGTGCGGTCACCGTGCAGAAATGTGTGCGCACCCTCGACATCGAGGAGGTCGGAAAGACCTCCCGCCACGGCACCTTCTTCCAGATGTGCGGCAACTTCTCGTTCGGCGACTACTTCAAGGCCGGTGCCATCGACCTGGCCTGGCGCCTGCTGACCTCCAGCGTCTCCGACGGCGGATACGGACTCGACGCCGACCGGCTGTGGCCCACGGTCTACGAGACCGACGAGGAGTCCGTCGAGCTGTGGCGCGCGATCGGGGTGCCCGAGGAGCGAATTCAGCGGCGCGGCATGGCCGACAACTACTGGTCGATGGGGATCCCGGGCCCGTGCGGTCCCGACAGCGAGATCTTCTACGACCGCGGCCCGGAGTACGGCGCACCCGGCGGCCCTGTCGTCGACGAGGACCGGTTCATGGAGATCTGGAACCTCGTCTTCATGCAGAACATCCGCGGTGAGGGACTCAGCAAGGACGACTACCCGATCCTGGGTGACCTCCCTTCGAAGAACATCGACACCGGCATGGGGCTCGAGCGTGTCGCGTTCCTGCTCCAGGGCAAGGAGAACCTCTACGAGATCGACGAGGTCTACCCGGTCATCGAGAAGGCTGCCGAGCTCTCCGGCCGACGTTACGGCGCCAGCCCCGATGACGACGTCCGTTTCCGTGTCGTCGCCGACCACGTGCGCAGCGGCCTCATGCTGATCGGGGACGGCGTCACCCCGGGCAACGAGGCCCGCGGCTACGTGCTGCGGCGGCTGCTGCGCCGCGCCGTACGCTCCATGCGGCTGCTGGGCTTCGAAGACCATGCTCTGCCGGAGCTTCTGCCGGTCAGCAAGGACCGGATGAAGCTGTCCTACCCCGACCTCGAGACCGACTTCGCGCGGATCGCGCAGGTGGCCTACGCCGAGGAGGACGCGTTCCGAAAGACCCTCGAGTCCGGGACGCAGATCTTCGACCTGGCCGCACAGGACGTGAAGAAGGCCGGTCGTACGAAGCTCTCGGGTGACAAGGCGTTCGCGCTGCACGACACCTACGGGTTCCCGATCGACCTCACCCTCGAGATGGCCTCCGAGGCCGGATTGGCCGTCGACGAGGACGGCTTCCGCGAATTGATGACCGAACAACGTGATCGGGCCA
>JAKDNC010000534.1 GCA_030452025.1 Nocardioides sp.
TGCCCGTGACCAACTCGGCGTGCAGTTCACAGAGCGTCCTAACCCTGACACGCGCAAGCGCCCGATCCGCGAGATCGTCGGCGTCGACCCAGAAGTCAACGCGCGATTCTCCAAGCGGCGCATCTCGGTCGAGGACCGCCGCCAGGAGTTGGCGACGCAGTTCCAGCGCACCCACGGCCGCCCGCCGACCCCGATCGAGACCATCCAGTTGGCGCAGCGGGCCACGTTGGAGACCCGCGACGCCAAGCACGAACCACGCTCGTTGGTCGAGCAGCGGGCCGCCTGGCACACCGAGGCTATCGGCGTCTTCGGTGGCGGGAGCCGGGGCCGCCAGAGGCTCGCCTCCATGATTCGGCAGGCACTGCACCCCGAGCCCGCGGCCAAGAAGGCGGCCGATTCGGCGTGGTTCGCCCAGACCGCCGAGACCATCACGGCGGCGATGGAGGGTCGCCGCGCGACGTGGCAGATCTGGCACGTCCACGCCGAAGCCCAACGCCAAGTCCGCGCCGCCCTGGCCCCTGGGGACATTGCTACTGAGCAGATCGACGTCGTGGTCGACCTGCTCGTTGGCGAGGTCCTCGACGGCCGCTCCATCAGTCTGGTCCGACGCGCTCCGGTCGGTGACGATGAGCTGGTCGAACCGGTCCAGCCGCCCGAACTGCGGCGGGCCGACGGGTCGTCGGTCTACACCGTGGCCGGTGCCGACCTCTACACCTCAGCGCGGGTGCTGGCCGCCGAGCAGCGGCTCGTTGATGCGGCCGGTCGGCGGGACGGGTACGCCGTCGATGAGACCTGCGTCGACCTGGCACTGTTGGAATCGGCCGCCAACGGAATCACGCTCAACGCCGGACAAGCCGCCCTGGTGCGCCAGATGGCTACCAGCGGAGCCCGGGTCCAGTTGGCGATCGCGCCAGCCGGATCGGGCAAGACCACCGCGATGCGCGCGTTGGCCCAAGCCTGGAACGAAGGCGGCGGCACCGTGATCGGACTCGCCCCCTCGGCAGCCGCCGCCGACGCCCTCCGCTCCCAAATCGGTAGCGGTACCGCCAGCCAGACGGACACTCTGGCCAAGCTCGTGTACACCCTGACTGACCCGTTCGGGAAGGCCAAGCCACCGACCTGGGTCACGAATATCGGTCCGGAGTCTCTGGTGGTGATCGATGAGGCCGGCATGGCCGACACTCTCTCGTTGGACATAGCGGTCACACATATTCTCGACCGTGGCGGCAGCGTCCGGCTCATCGGCGACGACCAGCAACTCGGTGCGATCGGCGCCGGCGGGGTGCTGCGTGACATCCGCGCCACCCACGGTGCCCTGCACCTGTCCGAGCTGGTCCGGTTCGCCGATTCGGCCGAAGGTGCCGCGTCTCTGGCGTTGCGCGAAGGTAAGACCGAAGCACTCGGGTTCTACCTCGATCACGACCGGGTCCATGTCGGTGATCAGGCCACCATGGCCGAGGATCTCTTCAGTTCTTGGCAGGCCGACCGTGCCAAGGGTCTGGACTCGATCATGCTCGCTCCCACCCGTGACCTGGTCAGCCAGCTCAACCAGCAGGCCCGGGCCCACCGCCTCCAAGGCGCCGATGATCCACACCGGATCGGACCCGTACGACGACTCGCGGACGGCAACGAAGCCTCCGTCGGTGAACTGATCATCACCCGGGAGAACGACCGCAAGCTCCGCACCTCGGCCACTGACTGGGTTAAGAACGGTGACCGGTGGACTGTCCTGGGCGTTGACCCTGGCGGTGATTTGACCGTTCAGCACACCCGGCACGGCCGCAAGGTCCGGCTCCCGTCCAAGTACGTCGCGAGCTCGGTCGAGTTGGGCTATGCCTGCACGATCAACGGCGCCCAAGGCGTCACTGCCGACACCATGCACGGTCTGGCCACCGGTGCTGAGTCACGCCAGCAGCTCTACACGATGCTGACCCGTGCCGCGATCGCGAATCACCTCTACCTGCAGACCGTCGGCGACGGCGACCCCCACTCGGTCATCCACCCGAATCTGATCCATCCGCTCACCCCGACCGACATGATCGAAGCCATTCTGGCCCGCGACGAGGCGCCGCGTTCTGCGCTCAGCCTGCTGGCCGAACAGTCCGACCCCGCCCTGCGGCTCGGGGACGCCACCGCCCGCTACACCGACAGCCTCTACGTCGCCGCCGAACACATGTTGCGCACCACAGGGCCCCGCACCACAGACGGTCTCGATCCCGTCGACGCACTCGACGCGAGCGCCGACACCGTGGTTCCGGGGCTGTCTGAGGAGCCCGCTTGGCCCGCACTGCGGGCCCATCTGCTGCTCCTCGGCGCGCACGGACTCGACCCACTCGAACAACTTCAGATCGCAGCCGCCGAGCGGGAGCTGGATACGGCCGGCGACCGTGCGGCCGTGCTCGATTGGCGCCTCGACGACACCGGTATGCGTTCGGCCGGTACCGGTCCGTTGCCGTGGTTGCCCGGTATCCCCGAACAACTGGCCCAGGACTCGCACTGGGGCCAGTACCTGACCCAGCGTGCAGCGCTGGTTTCTGGGCTCGCAAGCCAGGTTCGCCAAAGCTGCCTTGAACAGCCGTCAACGCCGGTGTGGGCGCAGAACGGAGTCCGCCACGACGACGCCACCATCGCCGATGTGCAGGTGTGGCGTGCCGCCATGGCTGTCCCAGAACAGGATCACCGCCCTACCGGTCGACCCGAGTTGCAGAAGGCCGCCGCACTCTGGCAGCGGCGCATGAACCGGCGTCTGGCCAGCGATCACAGCCCGGCCTTGGCCGAATGGGGACGCCTGCTGCACAGCGTCGCTCCGCAAATCAGTGCTGATGATTTCACTCCGCTGCTGGCCGAACGGCTCGCGGCGATGACGCGTACCGGTATCGCGGCCGCCCAGTTTCTCCGCCGTGCGGCCGCTTCCGGGCCCTTGCCTGGCGAGCACGCCGCGGCCGCGGTGTGGTGGCG
>JAKDNC010000535.1 GCA_030452025.1 Nocardioides sp.
AGCAACGGAGTAGGTCCGACCGAACCCGGCACCCTGGACGTAGTAGGCAATCCCCATCCCGATCACCGCGACCGCTGCGATCGGCGCGAGGATCCGCTTCGGGCTGTAGGCGGAGTAGGCGAACGCGGCCGCAGAGACCGCGGCGCCGAGAGCCATGGTGGCCATGCCGACCAGGCCCTTGGTCCCGCCCACCTCCAGCTGGCCGATGTCCACGCCGATCACCCGACCGAGGGTGAGGCCAGCGCTGACGCCAGCGACGATGCCGGCCGTCGACAGGAACACTTCGGTCAATCGCGCCCCGGCTGTGATGTAGAAGCCGGTCAGCGCATCCTGCAGCCCACCCATCAGGCCCAGCCCCGAGAGCAGCAGAATGATGCTCGCCGCGACCACCACGGAGGGATCCAGTGGGAGGTTGGCCGCCTCGGCACCGAGCGCGAGACCGGTACACACCATGCCGCCGGCAACCTGGAGGTAGAAGATCGGCAGTCGTTGCCGGGCCATGTACATCTGGGCCCGGTCAATGGCCGCCGCAGCAACGAAGGCGATGCTGGCCACCATCGCGTTGCCACCGATCATCAGGCCCAGGCCCCAGCCCATGAACCCGATGCCCATGGTCACGGCCCAGCGGTGACGTCCGTGTCCTGAGGACGAGATGCGCGCGATCGTCGCCCTTGCCTCGCCCAGGTCGATCCGGTCGGCGAGGAGGTCGCGGACCAGATGGTCGACACGGGTCAGGTCCTCGTAGTCGATGTCGCGCTGCTTGACCTGACGGATCATCACCAGCGGCACCTCGCCGGGCTCGTCCTGGTAGCTCATCGAGAGGCTGGTGAAGGTCACATCGATGATCGGGTTCCGCAGGCCGAGGTGATAGGAGACCGACTGCATCGTGGCCGACACATCCGCGGCGCCGGCGCCGTTCGAGAGGAGCATTTCTCCGATGCGCAGGCTGAGGTCGACGGTGTAGGCAACGACGCGGGACTCCTCCATGGGCGACATGCTTTCACGCGGCCTCAGATGTGGTTCTCTGGTCCCGTGCGGATCGAGTTCCACGGCTCAGCCCGCCCCACGCTCGGTGTGGAGTGGGAGTTCGCGCTCGTTGACAGGTCGAGCCGTGACCTGATCAATTCCGCTGCCGCCCTGTTCACCTCGGTCGACTCCGTGGTGCGGGAGCTGCGCGACTCGCTCTGAGCCAGGATCGTGCTGGGTCGGGCGGCACCATCTCGAGTCGTACGCCGAGCAGCCGCACCGCGCGCTCCCGGTCCCGCGGGTCGAATCGTTCGAGCAGGGACACGGCCGCCTCGGCGAGCACGTCGGGATCGTTGGTCGACTCCGGCAGGGTGAGGCTGCGGCTGGCGGTGAAGAAGGGCGCAAACCGGATCTTCAGACCCACCCGGGCGGCCGGCCGGCCCTCGGTGTCGATGTCCACCACGACCCGGCGCGTGAGCCCCCGGACCTCCTCGGCGATCCGCTCGCGGTCCTCAAGGTCCTCCTGGAAGGTGGTCTCCCTGCCGTGGGCGCGGGGGACCCACGGAGTCGGATCGACCCGGCTCGCGTCCACGCCGCGGCCGAGGCGGTGATACCAGGGGCCCATCGTGGGGCCGAGCTCGACGGCAAGCATCCGGGCATCACTCCTGGCGAGGTCCGTCACCGTGTGCAGACCGAGCGCCGCGAGCTTTCGCTCGGTCTTGGCGCCGATGCCCCACAAGGCGCGGGTGGGCCGCTCCCCCATCACCTCGAACCAGTTTTCCCCGGTGAGCAGGAAACTTCCCCGTGGCTTCCCGAAGTCGGTGGCGATCTTGGCGCGGAGCACGTTGTCGCCGACCCCCACTGAGCAGTGCAGGTCGGTGGCCGCCCACACCTGCTCCCGGATGCGGGCCGCGAACGCCCTCACCTCGTCGGCCCCGCCGAGGTCTCCGTGCCCGGGCCCGGGCCCGAGGAATGCCTCGTCCCAGCCGAGCACCTGGACCAGCACGGACACCCCGCCCCACTCAAGTCCCCGCAAGGTCTCCATCACCCGGGCCGACGCGGCGTCGTAGGCCGGGCCGTCCACCGGCAGGAAGACCGCGTCCGGGCACTTCCTTGCCGCCACCCGCAGCGGCATGCCCGAGCCGACCCCGAACTCACGAGCCGGGTACGACGCGGTGGCGACGACGCCGCGTTCGCTCGGGTCACCGCGGCCGCCGACCACGACCAATCGCCCCTCGAGCTCGGGATGGCGGAGCAGCTCAACGGCAGCGATGAACTGGTCCATGTCGACATGCAGCGTCCAGCTCATCGACTCTCGACCTACCTGCGCGGCGGGGGCAAGGAGTCGGTGGCCTCGAGCGGGTCGAGCCCGGTCAACGTCAACAGGTCTGCAACCACGGAGCGGATCTGGGCCAGCACCATCTCGATGGAGAGATCATCGGTTCGCTCGACCATGGCGGTCGCCTGAGCGACCGCGAGCAGCGCTGCCCGGGCCTGGTAGGCCATCAGGTTCTGGTTCAACTCTGCCACGACTTCGTCACAGGCGTCTGCGAGGTCCCGTGCGAGGACGGCGTACGAGTGGGGCACCTCCCGCCGTCGATAGGCGGCCACGGCAGTACGTCGGGTGAACACGCGAGTGCTCCGCAGTGCCCGGTCGAGTGGATCGACGAGCTCGACCATTCGCCGGATCCCGCCCTTGTGACGCACCCGGAACGGCGAACTCGCGACCACCGAGAGTCCTTCGTCGGCCGCTGCCTGGAGCTCCCGGATCAGGTAGTCGGTGGCGCGGGCGTCGGCGAGCAGGTCCAGGGCGGGCTCGACCTCGCCGCTCTCCATCACGTCCGCGCCGGCCCGCAGCAGAGCGGCGATCTTTCGGACCACGACGGCCGCCTGCTCGCGTGGCCGCCGCAAGGGCGCCGCCGGCACGGCCGTGGCCGCCACGAGGGCGACCAAGCCGCCGATCACCGCGTCGGTCCACCGGGTCAGGGCG
>JAKDNC010000536.1 GCA_030452025.1 Nocardioides sp.
TCTGGACTCCTCGAGAATCAGATCAGGGACGCGGACGGTCCGTCGGGACGTTCCATCCGTCCGGCGATCACCTGGTCGGCCAGGTCGGCGACATCGGCATCGTCGATCCGACGGCCACCATCGGCGGTGATCACGTGCACGATCGGGAAGATGCGACGCGCGACGTCCGGGCCACCGGTGGCGGAATCGTCGTCGGCGGCGTCGTAGAGGGCCTGGAGGACCGCGGTGACGCAGCCCTGCTCGTCGAGGTTCTCCCGGTAGAGCTTCTTCAGCGCCCCGCGGGCGAACAACGAGCCGGACCCCACGGAGTGGAATGCGGTCTCCTCGTAGCGGCCACCGGTGACGTCGTAGGAGAAGATCCTCCCCTGCTCGGCGTCGAGGTCGTAGCCGGCGAACAGCGGCACCACCGAGAGCCCCTGCATGGCCAGCCCGAGGTTGGCCCGGATCAGGGCGGCCAGGCGATTCGCCTTGCCGTCCATGGACAGCGTGATTCCCTCGATCTTCTCGTAGTGCTCGAGCTCGGTCTGGAAGAGTCGGACCATCTCCACCGCGATCCCGGCGGCGCCCGCGATCCCGACGCAGCTGTACTCGTCGGCCGCATAGACCTTCTGGATGTCGCGCTGGGCGATGATGTTGCCCATCGTGGCCCGGCGGTCACCGGCCATCACGACGCCACCGGGGAAGGCGGCCGCCACGATGGTCGTGCCGTGCGGAGCCAGGTCGCCGGCGTTGCCCTGGGGCATCGACCGGGCCGAGGGCAACAGGGCGGGGCTCTGCTCGGAGAGGAAGTCGGAGAAGGACGAAGATCCGGGCGTGAAGAAGCTCGCGGGCAGGCCAGCTCCGTTGTCGGGCGCGGTCAAGAGGTCACTCGCCGCCCTTCTGGATGAACGACTTCACGAAGTCCTCGGCGTTGGTCTCGAGCACGTCGTCGATCTCGTCGAGGATCGAGTCGATGTCCTCGTCGAGCTGTTCCTTGCGCTCAGCGACGTCGGTCTCCGGTGACTTCTCGGTGACCTCTTCGGTCTCGGAGGATTTCTTCGGCTGCTTCTGCTCCTGTGCCATGTCTCGACCCTATCCACTCGCTCCCACGAAATCCGGTCAGTGGGTCAACGCGGTGATGAGTTGTTCAGCGGTTTCACAGCGGTCGAGCAGCGGACCGACATGCGCCTTGCTCCCGCGGAGCGGGTCGATGGTGGGGATCCGCTGCAGCGAGTCGCGGCCGGGAAGGTCGAATATCACCGAGTCCCAGGACGCGGCGGCAATGTCCTCGGAGTACTTTTCCAGGCAGCGGCCGCGGAAGTAGGCGCGGGTGTCCTCCGGTGGGTCGTGCATGGCTTCAGTCACGGCTGCACCGTCGATCAGGGTCTCGATCCGGCCGGCCCGCGCCAACCGGTGGTAGAGGCCCTTCTCGGGACGAATGTCGGAATACTGCAGGTCGATGAGGTGGAGCTTGGCGTCGTCCCAGCTCAAGGAGTCCCGGTCGCGGTACTGCTGAAGCAGCTTGAGCTTGGCGACCCAGTCGAGCTCGCCGGCGCACTGCATCGGGTCTGACTCGAGCCTGCCGAGGATCGACTCCCACCGACGGAGCACGTCGAGGGTCTGGTCGTCCGCGTCCGACCCGAGCGTCTCTTCGACGTACTTCTTGGCCAGGTCGAGGTATTCCATCTGGATCTGGACGGCGGTCATCCGGCGCCCGTCGGCCAGCGGGACCAGGTGGGTGCACGTCGGGTCGTGCGAGATGTCCCGGAGCGACGAGACCGGTGTCTCGAGGCGCAGGTCGCGATCGATGTAGCCGGCCTCGATCATTGCGAGGACCAAAGACGTCGTACCGACCTTGAGATAGGTGGAGACCTCGGCGAGGTTGGCGTCACCGATGATCACGTGGAGGCGGCGGTAGGTCTCCGGGTTGGCGTGCGGCTCGTCGCGGGTGTTGATGATCGGGCGCTTCAGCGTCGTCTCGAGGCCCACCTCGACCTCGAAGTAGTCGGCGCGTTGGCTGATCTGGAAGCCTTGCTCGCGACCGTCCTGGCCGATGCCCACGCGGCCGGCGCCGCAGACGACCTGGCGCGAGACGAAGAACGGAGTCAGGTGCCGCACGATGTCGGCGAACGGGGTCGTACGTCGCATCAGGTAGTTTTCGTGGGCACCGTAGGACGCGCCCTTGTTGTCGGTGTTGTTCTTGTAGAGCGTGATCGGCGCGGCCCCCGGAATGGCTGCGCGGGCCGCGGCATCGAGCATCACCTGCTCCCCCGCCTTGTCCCACTTCACGATGTCGAGCGGGTTGGTGCACTCGGGAGTGGCGTACTCCGGGTGCGCGTGGTCGACGTAGAGACGGGCTCCGTTGGTCAGGATGATGTTGGCCAGGCCGAGGTCTTCGTCGGTCAGCTGGGTCGGGTCGGCGATCTGGCGGGCCAGGTCAAAGCCGCGGGCATCGCGCAGCGGCGTCTCCTCCTCGAAGTCCCAGCGGGCACGCCGCGCCTTGAGGGTGGCGCTCGCGTAGGCGTTGACCACCTGTGACGATGCGACCATTGGGTTGGCCATCGGCTGTCCCTGGACCGAGATGCCGTATTCGATCTCGGTCCCCATCACCCGTCTCACAGTCATGTATCGAGCCTACTCGCGGCGGTAGTCTCCGGGCATGGGCTGGTGGACCGACCGGGTGGTTCCGAGACTGACCGATGCCTCGCTCTCCGCCGACGAGGTCTCCGCGTTGCGTGCCCGGGCCTGCAATGGGCTGAACGGCCGACTGTTGGAGGTGGGCTTCGGGTCGGGGCTGAACCTGCCGCACCTGCCCCCGGCCGTGACCTCGGTGGCCGCGGTGGAGCCCTCGGATGTCGGCTGGGCCAGGTCGGCGAGACGACGCGGCCTCTCGACGCTGCCGGTGGAGCGGATCGGGCTGGACGGCCAGATGATCGAAGCAGCGGATGGCTCGGCGGACTCGGCGCTGGTCA
>JAKDNC010000537.1 GCA_030452025.1 Nocardioides sp.
GCCCTTGATGGTGCTGGCCCAGTGCCCGATCCACTCCTCCTCGTTCTCGGAGATGCGGTCCCAGTCGACCTCCATCTCCTTGAGTCCGAGATCGGCGAGCCAGTCCGGCTCGGTGTCGAGCTCGATCGACGGGATCTGGAAGTACTCCTCGGCCATCGACGTCTGCACCTCTGAGCTCATCAGGTAGCTGATGAACGCGTCCGCCCCGGCTCCGTTCGGACCGTCCTTGATCTTCGCGAGGCCGTCGACCAGCATCGGAGCGCCGGAGGCGGGCACCACGGCATCGAACATGGGGAAGTCGCCGTGCTTCTGCAGCATGATGTCCTGCAGGTTCCACAGGGAGATCGCCGCCTCCTCACGGCTGACGCGCTGGTACATGTCCGTGGGGTTGGCCGCATAGGTGGCGGTATTGGCGTCGAGCTGCGTGAGCCACTCGTAGCCGGGCTCCGGGGAGCCGTCCTGATCGTAGAGGCGGTCGATCATGGAGCAGTAGATCGCGCGCATGGTCCCGGATGCCTCGACATCACGGATCACGATATTGTCGGCGTACTGCTCCTCGATCAGGTCGTCCCAGTCGGCCGGGACCTCATCGCCGCTGATCATGTCGGTGTTGATCAGGAACAGCTCGGCCAGCAGCATCTCCCCGATCCACAGCCCCTCGGGGTCGCGGTAATTCTCCGGGATCGCGTCGATGACCTCCTGCGGAGCCGCGGCGAGAACACCGTCGGCCGCCCCCTGGGAGAGTTGCTGGCGAGTGCCTCCCCACCAGATGTCACCCTGCGGGTTGGTGCTCTCGGCACGGACTCGCTCGAGGGCTTCCTGCGCACCGAGCGTGAGGATGGTGGCCATACCCTCCCAGTCAGGATTGGCGGCTTCGAAGTCGGCGATGACCTTCTCCGCGAGCTCACTGTCGCGGGCGGTGTAGATGGTGAACGGAGCGGGGCCTCCGTCGCCGCCGCCGTCCGTATCGCTGTCGCCGCCACCTCCAGCGCCGAGACCGCAGGCGGCCAGCGCGGCGGTGGTCCCGACAAGCGCGGTTCCCTGCAGGTACTTGCGTCGGTTCAACATGAGTTCTCTCCTTCGAGTGGTGTTTCCGGGTGCTTCGTTCAGGCGGTGGGGAGCGACTGGTCAGTCGCTCCGTCCTCCGACGGGGCGGACGGTGCATCCGCTGCACGGGAAGTGCCGTCGGGCAGATCTGAGTGGTCATCCCGGTCGGGCAGGAAGATCCACGGGGCGTCGTACAGGTGCGCGATCGCTCCGCTCACGATTGCTTCTTCTCCGAGCTCGGCGAAACAGACCTCCACGGGCGACGGGCATCCGTCCAGTACGTGCGCCGCCAGACGCTCGCGCGAGCGCTGGCAGAGCACTGAGGCATCGCCGGCGAAGACGATGCGACCAGGGTTGACCACGCAGGTGAGCACAATGGCCGGGTACGCCCACGCGACCAGAGCAGCGTCGAGCAGCTGCTGTGACTCGAGGGTCCCGCTCTGCTCCAGTGCGGTGACGACGTGCTGATTTCCGGCATCGATGCCGATCTCTTCGGCCTTTGCAGACAGGGCGGGCACAGACCAGTCCGTCTCCAAGGGCCCGACTGTGCTGCTGCGCCCGCTGACTGCCCCCTTCCATGGGAGGAACCCGATCTCGCCCGCCGACCCGGTGGTACCGCGCCGGACATGCCCGTCCAGGATGAGCGCGCCTCCGATGCCGTCACCGACGTAGATGAGGCAGAAGTCGCCGCCGTCCTTCGCGGCCCCGTCCATGGACTCCCCCAGAGCCAGCAGGTTGACGTCGTTCTCCCCGATGGTGTGCAAGCCGGAGGCCTCCGCAACGATGTCCTGCATGCGCCCAGCTGTGGGCTCACCCAAGGCTGGCGCGAGGGAGACGTCCCCCTCTGCGGAGACGACTCCCGGCAGCGAGATCACCGCGCAGCTGGAGGGCGCTTCCGAGACTCCTTGCAGCGCCGTGACGGCATTCGCGATGGACGTGAGCGGCTCTCGCGGATCCAAACGTCGACGGACCTGGACATGGACGGTTCCGGCGAGATCGACCTGGCGCGCGACCACGTGCCCGGCATCCACGGACATCAGCATGAGCAGCACGCTGCGACGATCGAACTCGAGCAGCGTACGTCGGCGGCCGCCGGTGGATCTCCCCCGACCGGTCTCCCTCACGTGGCCCGAATTGATCAGCTTGCGAATCGAGCCGGTCATCGACGACTGCGAGTACCCCGTGATCTCGGCGAGTTCCGTGCGCGACATCGTCCCGTGCTCGAGCAGAGCGCTCACGACGCTTTCGAGGCGTCGGAGTCCTTGGGTGCCGTTCACCGCACCGGGGGTCATCGTCGACATGCTTCCTTTATAGCGTGTAGAAAGCTGGCCCGCAACCAGGTTCAGGCCTCGATCTAGATCTTGAGCCACCGTGAACCCGCTGGCGCGTGGAGCGTCCGCCCGTCCGGACCCTCCTTTTGGCGCTCACTTCCTTCAGGTTGTGAAATATGAAGCGGGACACGTAAGCACTGTTTCGACGAGAAGCCTGCAGGCGAGGCCCACGGCACGCTGGTGCATCAGCTCAGCATGTTCGGACAGCCGTTCGAGGTGGGCTATGCCGCGGGCGGGCGCACCTCGGTCGGCGCATCGGTGCACTCCAGAGCCATCAAGGGCATGCTGACGTGCATCTCGCGCTCGCCTCGGCCACCCGCCACGACCTCATGGTCGATGCACTCTTCGCCCTGTTCGAGACCCAGGACAGCACCGGCTCAGTGGACACCCTGCGCAATACGGCCCGGCCGATGTCTCGTACCTGTCCGACCGGCTGCATCTCGCTCTCGCCGAGGAGAAGAGAGGCGAGCAGGCTCCGGTGATCCGCGCGGACGGGGTCCCCTTGGGCAGCGGGGCGATCGTCGCGACCAGTGCGACGTTCGGGGCGGGCGCAGTGGCAGGTCAGCGAT
>JAKDNC010000026.1 GCA_030452025.1 Nocardioides sp.
TCGGGGATTCTGAGGTCTCCCTGCAACAATGGCCCCGTCATCCATCGAGTGAGGGGGAGCGCGGCACGTGGCTGAGGAAGACAACCCGGTTCGCAGCGGTGTCATCGCGCTTGTCGCGGTCGCCGTCGTGGTCGGCCTGCTCGCAGGTTTCGCGGCCCTGCTGGGCAGCAGCATGCTTGGCTTCGGTGACGACAACGGCTCTGCGAGCGACACCAGCGACATCGACGCGGGTGACTCCCTCTTCATGCCCGACTATGTCCCCACCGAGGTGGGGTCGGGGCCGCTGATCACGCTCCTGCCGACCGGCACCGACTCTGCTTCGGAGAGCAGCTCGAGCAAGTCCGCTGACGGGCCCGAGAAGAAGAAGCGCAAGAAGCCGAAGAAGGCCAAGAACGCGATCACCCTGAGCCAGGGAGCGTCCGAGGTTGCGCCGGGCCAGGAGCTCTACCTCTCCGGGATCTACCCGTCCGGCGAGGGCGCGTCCCTCGACATCCAGGTCCGCAGCGAGGGCGGCGAGTGGGCCGACTTCCCGGTCGACGTGTCGGTCTCCAACAAGACGTTCTCGACCTACGTCTACACCGACAAGACCGGTGACCTCGAGTGGCGCGTCATCGACAAGTCGAACGGCAAGACATCCAACCCCGTCAAGGTGACCCACGGCTGAGCCGTCGGGCCCGGCCGGGCGGGGTGGCGCAGGTCTCAGCCGATGTGGTCGAACGTCTTCGGGTCGGGCCCGATCCGGCCGTCCTCGCCCCGGTCGAGCTCGCTCAGGGCAAGCACGTCGTCGGGCTCGAGGGTGAAGTCGAAGATGTCGAAATTCTCGCGCATCCGCTCGGCGTGCATCGACTTGGGGAAGATGACGTCACCCCGCTCGATGTGCCAGCGGAGGGCGACCTGGGCCGGAGTCTTGCCGACCCGCTGCGCGACCTGGCCGATCACCGCGTCCTCGAGGGCCGCTCCCCGGCCGATCGGGGACCACGCCTCGGTGAGGATGCCCCGCTCAAGGGTGGCCGCACGGGCTGCGACGTTGCCGAAGTGAGGATGCACCTCGATCTGGTTGACCGCCGGCACGACGCCGGTCTCCTCGATGATCCGGGTGAGGTGGTCCGGCTCGAAGTTGGAGACACCCACGGACTTCGCGCGGCCGTCTGCAGTGAGCTCGGCCATCGCCTTCCACGTGGAGACGAAGTCGCCGTCGTAGCGCGTGGGCAGCGGCCAGTGGATCAGGAACAGGTCGACGTGGTCGAGCCCGAGGTCGGTCAGCGACTGGTCGAAGCTGCGGCGTACGTCGTCGGGCGTGTGGTTTGAGTTGTTGAGCTTCGTGGTCACGAAGAGCTCGTCGCGGGCGATGCCTGAGGTGGCGATCGCCGCGCCGACGCCCTCCTCGTTCCCGTACATCTGAGCGGTGTCGAGGTGGCGGTAGCCGATCTCGAGCGCGGAGGTGACGGTTGCCGCGGTGTCCTCCGGCGGGACGAGGAAGACACCGAACCCGAGCTGCGGGATGGAGTGTCCGTCGTTGAGAGTCAAAGTGGGAACAGTCATGTCTGCATGACAATCCTGGGCCGGCGACTATTCCCGGTGCGGCTTCCGGGAGCCGCACCGGAAGCAGTTCTGTGCTCGGAGCACAAAACCCCGCCCATACTTCGGCCTCGCGGGACATGTTTCGGGAGCCGCGGCTCTCGTAGCGTTCGAGGGGCACACCACTACCGGAAGGCAACAGCCCTCATGCATTGTGGATATTTCCCCTGGGATCACCTCGGACCAGACCCGAAGCAGGCCGAGCAGGTTGTCCTGCGCGACGACCACCAGACCCTCGCCGCTGCGGGCTTCGCCGAGCGGGTCGACGCCTTCGCGGGCCAGCTCCAGGAGGCCGGGGTCCGGCACGGTGACGTGGTGGCGGTCATGCTCCCCAACCGGATCGAGCTCGTGGTCGCGCTGTTCGCTGCCTGGCGTCTCGGCGCCGCGGTGACACCGGTCAACCCGACATTCACTCCCCGGGAGGCGGACCACCAGATCAACAATGCCGGCGCGACAGTGGTGGTCAATCTCGACGCGCTGGCCCCGGACGCCGGCAAGCCGACCATCCACGTCGCCCAGATGGCCACCCGGGCTCCTGAGGCGCCGGGAGCCGAGCTCCCCGCTCCGGTGACGTCGATGGATGACCTCGCCCTGGTCGCCTACACCACCGGTTCGTTCGGGGAACCCCGCGGTGTGATGCTCAGCCACGGCAACCTGGTTGCCGCGGCTACGCAGCTGGGGGAGCGGCTCGCGATCAGTCCGGAGGACCACAGCCTGCTGATCCTGCCGGCCTTCCACAGCAAGTCGATCGTGGTCAACGTCCTCACTCCGATGTTGGCCGGGGCGGCGGTCAGCTTGTCGGAATCCTTCGACCCCGAGTCGTTCGTGGAGTTGGTAGCCGACATCCGTCCGACGTACTTCTCCGCCGTGCCCACGGTCTTCTCCCTGCTCGCGTCCCTGCCGGCCGAGTCCCTTCCGGACACCTCATCGCTGCGCTTCGCGATCGGCGGATCGGCCCTAGTTTCGCAGGAGGTGCGGGTCCGGGTGGAGGAACGTCTGGGACTCATGATGGTCGACGGCTACGGAGTCACCGAGAACACCTGCGTCGCGGCCTGCAACCCCGCGGACCGGCTCCGGAAGACTGGCTCGGTCGGACCTGGGCTGCCCGGGCAGCGGCTCCGGATCGTGGACAATCATGGCAACGATCTCCCGGCCGGCGAGGAGGGGGCCATCCTGATGGCCGGCCCGACCGTCATGCAGGGATACCGCGCGATGCCCGCGGAGACCGCTGCTGCCGTCGTCGACGGCTGGTTGCGCACCGGTGACCGTGGACGGCTCGACGAGGACGGCTACCTCATCCTGGTCGAGCCCGATCGCGAGAGCATCCTGTGCTCCGGCGAGAACCTGTGCCCTACGGAGATCGAGAAGACGCTGCGTGAGGTCCATGACGTGTTTGAGGTCGCCGTGACCGGGAGGCCCGACCCCGTGCACGGGCAGGTGCCGGTGGCCTTCGTGGCGCTCAAGCCGACGGCGACGGTGACCTCGGACAGTCTCCTCGCGCACTGCCGGTCGCGCTTGCCCCAGGTGAAGGTGCCGGTGGAGATCACCGTGGTCGAGGACCTCCCGGCCGCGCGGTCCGGAGAGGACGACGCGAAGGTCATCGGGTCCCCGAAGGCCGGAGCCTGGGCGACCTGACGCCCTTCCGGGCGAAGTCTGCGTCGAAACGGTCCGTGGGCCGCCGCGCGTGGCAGAGTGAGCGGTATGCCCGATTCGGAAGTGGTGGAGTTGATCGCGGAGGTCGGCCGCCGCCTCCGGGCCCAGCAGGACGACATCGTGGCCGCGCTGAGTGAGACGATGTTCAACGAGATCGCCGACCTCGCCGACGACGATCCGCAGATGGTGAGCCTGCTGCAGGCGAGCGTCGACGGGAACGTCAGCACGATCTTGCACATTCTCATCAATGACATCCCGCTGGACCACGTGCAGCCGACGACGGCGGCCGTGGAGTACGCCGTACGCCTCGCGCAGCGCGGCATCGCGGCGCATCCACTGCGCCGGGCGTACCACGTCGGCCAGCACGACCTGATCAACCTCTGCTTCCTGGAGGTGCAGGGTCTCTCCTCCACCGCGGAGACGCGGGTGCAGGTGCTGCACCGAATCACGCTGGTGATCGGCGCCTACATCGACTGGATCACCCAGTTCGTGCTCGAGGCCTACGACCAGGAGCGGGAGCGGCGGATCTCTGCCAGCGGCAACATGCTCAGCGCCCTGGTGAACCGGGTGCTCGACCCGGAGTCGGCCGCCGCGAGCGAGTTCCTGATCGAGACCGGCTATGAACTCGACCAGCACCACATCGGCGCGGTCGTCTGGCTGCCTGACGACTCCGACGACTCGGTGATGGGGCTGGAACGGCTGGTCCAGCAGGTTGGTGTGATCGCTCGCTCGAGCCCCATCTTCGTGGCGGTGGACCGGTCCCTCGCCTGGGCCTGGTTCGCGCGGGGCAGCAGGGCAGCGATGCCGGATCTCGCCGGTGTCCGCGAACTCGCCGCCCAGGCCCACGGCCGGATCGCCGTCGGCCTGGTCCAGCAAGGGATCGAGGGATTCCGGGACACCCACCGGCAGGCCCTGGCCGCCTACCGGCTGGCGCGGCTCGCGGATCGCGACGAGCTCACGTCGTACGGCGATCCCGGGGTGGCCGCGGTCTCGATGCTCGGTCGGGATGTGGAGGGGACCCGGTCCTGGGTGCTGACCGTTCTCGGGCCGCTGGCCGAGGCCACCGAGGCTGCGGCGCGTTCGCGGGAGACCCTGCGGACGTTCCTGGCGACCAGTGGCAGCTACACCGAGTCGGCGAAGATCCTCAACCTGCACCGCAACTCGGTGAAGTATCGCGTCGACAAGGTGCTCGAGGACCGCGGTGGCCCGCTCGGTGAGGAACGGGTCGACGTCGAGCTCGCGCTCCAGGTGTGTGCCTTTCTCGGCGATTCGGGCCTGTCCTGATTCAACGGGGAGACCCTGTCGCGCCCGGCACGACAGGATCGCCACGTTGACCGATCAGGCGCTGCAGTCGGGGCCGCACCGGGTCGGGAGTCCTGACCAACCGCGGGCCCTGAGGACCACGGCCAGCTTCTCGGCGGTGCTGCAGGCTCGGTCGGTGCACTGGCCCCACCCCAACCTGATGCTCTCGCGCCCGTCGACAGCCGCGTCCAGGTCTCGCTCGAGATCGAGCTCGCGTTGACCTGTGCTGTCGTGGAAGAGGCGCCCATCGAGCTCGACGACGAGCCGCTGGTCGGGGTAGTCGACGTCGCGGAACATGCGGCGTCCGCCGACAGTCTCGGGTGCCTGCCGTCTGCCCCGAGGGAGCCCGTGCGCCCTCTCGACGCGGGTGAGGTGTGCATGCTCGAGCACCGAGCAGGTGCCCTCTGCGACATCGTTGAGCACCCCAATCAGCCAGTCCCGTCGACGAATCCGGCGGCGGCCGGCGATTCCGGTGAGCAGGCGTTGCGCCGTGGTGCGGCGGGATCCGCATGCATCGGCGAGCACGGCTGTCGCCGCGAGGTCGGAAGGAGCCTCGGCGGCCATGTCGATCACCGCTTCCTCGTAGCGGATTCGGGGTGGGCGGCAGTTCCACTGCACCCGATGATCGAAGTCGCGGGTCCGCACCACGCGGTAGCCCTCAAGGGGACTGACGCGTCGTTGTGCCGCCACCGCGACTTCGATCGCGCTGCCGGGTCGCCAACCAGGCCACCCCGGACCGTTGACGGCACGCACGGCTGAGCTGCCGGCCAGTGCCGCCGGGCCGAAGTGCAGCACGCCCGCCCAGGCCTGCTGCGGCCACGACGGCGGGCCGGTGTGGTCGACGAAGACGCCGGGCACGACCCGGGCCCAGATCCGTCGGCGCACCAGGCGCTCCAGGTCATGGGGCCGCAACCCCAGCGTCAGGGCCTGGCCGCGCGAGATGACCCCGTCCTGGGCCTTGAGCAGTCGGCCCACCTCGGTCCGGGCGGGCTGTGTCACTGACGCGGGAAGGCCCATGGGAGTCAGGGTTGCCCGAGTCGAGGACCGTTGCCAGGGGCGGTGGCGGTGCCTGTGGACGAGAGTCTGGATCACCGTGGAGATGTTGTTGCGCACAGGACGACAGGATCTCCAGGTTGACTCAACTACGGTCGTCGGGGTCGGGCTCGTAGTGGCGGGTGATCTCCTCGTGAGTCGGCACGGACCCCTGCCTGCCATTGCCTGCCACGATGGACGCATGGATGACCTGGCCGACAAGACCTTCCTCGTGACCGGCGCCAACACCGGGATCGGTAAGGAGACCGTTCGGGGTCTCGCCCGACGGGGCGCACGGGTGGTGTGTGCCGGACGGTCGGAGCAGAAGACCCGGGAGGCGATGGCCGAGGTTGCCGCCGACTCCGACAACGGCGACCTCGACTTCCTGCACTTGGACCTGGCCGACCTCGCCTCGGTCCGCGAGGCGGCCGTCACGTTCCTCGGTCGCGGAGAGCGACTCGACGTGCTCATCAACAACGCCGGCCTCGGCGGCGGGCGGGGGATGACCGCGAGCGGGTTCGAGCTTGCCTTCGGCACCAACCACATCGGGACGTTCGTGCTCACCGACCTGCTCACTGCGCGGCTGCACGAGTCGGCCCCGGCGCGGGTGGTCAACCTCGCGAGCGCCGTCCACAAGAACGCCCGGGTCATCGACTGGGAGGCGGTCCGTGAGCCGACCCGGTCGCGGACGGGCCTCGCGGAGTACGCCGTGTCCAAGCTCGCCAACGTCCTGCACGCCCGCGAGCTCGGGCGACGACTCGAGGGCAGCGGCGTGAGCACGTACTCAGTCCACCCGGGCGCGATCGCTTCCGACGTCTGGCGCCGGGTGCCGGCGCCGGTGCGCATCCCGATGAAGTGGTTCATGAAGTCGACCCGGGAGGGGGCGCTCACCTCCCTGCACTGCGCCACCTCGGCCGACGTGGCCGACCAGACCGGGCTTTACTACGACCGCTGCGTGGTGGCCGAGCCCGGGGCCCTGGTCACCGACGACCTGGCCGCGGAGCTCTGGACCCGAACCCGGGCATGGCTGCGGGAATAGACGCGACCGAACCTACGTTGTGCCGAGTGATGAAAGTTGAGTTGAATAGACTCAAGTAATTTGCAAGAATCCATTCAGCGACGCAGGATGGATCCTGCAGCTGGCCAAGGCGCCGGCACACAGACGCAACGAACCGTATGAACAACCCGTATGAATATCCCGGGCATTCCCGGGACCACGAGACAACCGGAGGTAACCCCCATGTCACGAGCGGTCGGAATCGACCTCGGCACGACCAACTCCGTCGTCGCCGTCCTCGAAGGTGGCGAACCCACCGTCATCGCCAACGCAGAAGGCGCCCGCACGACTCCGTCGGTGGTCGCATTCGCAAAGTCCGGCGAGGTCCTCGTCGGCGAGGTGGCCAAGCGCCAGGCCGTCACCAACGTCGACCGCACGATCCGTTCGGTCAAGCGCCACATGGGTGGCGACTGGAAGACCACGATCGACGAGAAGGACTTCACGCCCCAGCAGATCAGTGCCTTCGTGCTGCAGAAGCTCAAGCGTGACGCCGAGGCCTACCTCGGTGAGCCCGTGACCGACGCCGTGATCACCGTCCCGGCGTACTTCTCCGATGCCCAGCGCCAGGCGACCAAGGAAGCCGGCGAGATCTCGGGCCTCAACGTCGCCCGCATCGTCAACGAGCCGACCGCGGCTGCGTTGGCCTACGGTCTGGACAAGGGCGACGACCAGACCATCCTGGTCTTCGACCTCGGCGGCGGCACCTTCGACGTGTCGCTGCTCGAGATCGGCGAGGGCGTCGTGGAGGTGAAGGCCACCAGCGGTGACAACGAGCTCGGTGGCGACGACTGGGACAACCGGGTCGTCGAGTGGATGGTCGAGCGGTTCAAGGCCAACAACGGTGTCGACCTGGGTGCCGACAAGATCGCCAAGCAACGCCTCCAGGAGGCCGCGGAGAAGGCGAAGATCGAGCTCTCCAGCTCCAGCGAGACCCAGATCCACCTGCCCTACATCACCCACGGCGAGTCCGGGCCGCTCCACTTCGAGGAGAAGATGACCCGCTCGGAGTTCCAGAAGCTGACCGCGGACCTGCTCGACCGCACGAAGGCGCCGTTCGAGTCGGTGCTCAAGGACGGCGGCGTCGCGATCAGCAACATCGACCACGTCGTGCTCGTCGGTGGCTCGACCCGTATGCCCGCGGTGACCGAGGTCGTCAAGGAACTCCTCGGCGGCAAGGAGCCCAACAAGGGTGTCAACCCCGACGAGGTCGTTGCCGTTGGCGCCGCGCTGCAGGCCGGCGTGCTCAAGGGCGAGGTCAAGGACGTCCTCCTGCTCGACGTGACCCCGCTTTCGCTGGGCATCGAGACCAAGGGTGGCGTGATGACCTCGCTGATCGAGCGCAACACCACCATCCCGACCAAGCGCTCGGAGATCTTCACCACCGCGGACGACAACCAGCCCTCGGTGGAGATCAAGGTCGCCCAGGGTGAGCGTCAGATGTGGGCGCAGAACCAGCCGCTCGGCAACTTCGAGTTGACCGGTCTCCCGCCGGCTCCGCGTGGCGTGCCGAAGATCGAGGTCACCTTCGACATCGACGCCAACGGCATCGTGCACGTCTCGGCCAAGGACCACGCGTCCAACCGTGAGCAGTCGATGACCATCTCGGGTGGCTCGGCCCTCTCCAAGGACGAGATCGACCGCATGGTCAAGGAGGCCGAGCAGTACGCCGACGAGGACCGCTTGCGCAAGGAGTCCGTCGAGGCGCGTAACCAGGCCGACGGTCTGGTCTACACCACCGAGAAGTTCCTCGCGGACAACGACGAGAAGGTCCCCGAGGACGTGAAGACCGAGGTCCAGGCTGACGTCGACGCGCTCAAGGCCGCCCTCGAGAACGAAGAGGCCAGCGCCGAGGACCTCGAGGCCGGTGTCGCGAAGCTCAGCGAGTCCAGTCAGAAGATGGGCGCAGCGATGTACGCCGCTGCCGAGTCCGACTCCGCCGCCGCAGGGGGCGCCACCGGCGCCACCGGCGAGGGTGACGAGGACGTCGTCGACGCCGAGATCATCGACGAGGAGCCCGCAGAGGGAACCGAGGGTGAGTCCAAGTGACCGAGTCCGCCAAGGACCCGAGCCAGGACCCCGTCCCCGAAGGGGGAGCCCACGCCAATGGCGACGTAGCCGGTGAGGGCGCGGCCGACCAGGCCGTGCCCTCACCGGGCGCCGAGGGTCAGTCCACCGAGGGTCAGTCCACCGAGGGCCAGCCCGAGGCGGATTCTGGGCTTGATTCTGGGTTTGAATCTGGGGCAGACGAGTTGACGGTCACCAAGATGGAGCTCGAGGAGCGGACCCTGGACCTGCAGCGACTGCAGGCCGAGTTCCTCAACTACAAGCGCCGGGTCGACCGGGACCGTGAGCTGATCCGGGAGAACGCCACCTACCAGGCGCTCTCGCCGATCACGGAGGTCCTCGACAACATCGACCGCGCCCGTGAGCACGGGCCGCTGGACGAGGGCTTCCGGGCCGTCGCCGAGCAGCTCGAGCGGGTCGTGGCCGGCCAGGGCCTGGTCAGGTTCGGCGCTCCCGGTGACGCCTTCGACCCCAACGTCCACGACGCCCTCTCCCACATGGGTGAGGACGCCGAGGTGTCGGTCACCACGGTCAAGGTGGTGGCCAAGGGCGGCTACCGGATCGGTGAGCGCGTCGTACGCGCCGCGCAGGTCCTCGTGGTCGACCCCGCCGGGTCGGGCGCTCCGTCTTCCGAGGGCGAGTCGGACCAGGCGACGGAGCAGAACCCTCCAGAATGACCCCAGAGTGACCCGGGAACTGAACCGGGCACGCTGAAGTTCCAAGAGAATGAAGGGAGGCGCGCGCATGAGTGCGAAGGCTGACTGGGCCGCCAAGGATTACTACGCCGAGCTCGGCGTGGCCAAGGACGCATCGGCCGACGAGATCAAGAAGGCCTACCGCAAGCTTGCGCGCGCCAACCACCCCGACGCCAACCGCGGTGGCGCCGACGACGCTGCCAAGAATGACAAGTTCAAGGCGGTCGCCGAGGCCTACGACGTCGTCGGCGACGCCGAGAAGCGCAAGGAGTACGACGAGCTGCGCAGCGTGTCTGCCGGAGGGTTCGGCGGCGGGCCGGACATCAACGACCTCTTCGGACAGCGCGGTGCCGGCGGGTATGGCGACCTCTTCGGCGATCTCTTCGGTGGCGGTCGCCCGCGCGCGCCGCGACCCCAGAAGGGCTCCGACGTCGAGACCAGCGCCACGATCAGTTTCGCCGATGCCCTCGACGGCGTCACCATCAGCCTTCGCCTGACCAGTGACGCGCCCTGTCCGTCCTGTTCGGGGACCGGCGGCAAGCCCGGGACCAAGCCACACATCTGCATGGTGTGCGAGGGGTCCGGCATGGTCGCCTCCACCTCGGGTGGAGCGTTCACGCTAAACGAGACCTGCCCCGCCTGTGGCGGCCGCCAGCTCGTGTACGACGATCCGTGCCCGACCTGCCACGGCTCCGGGCGCGGAATGTCGGGCCGGACGATCCAGGCCCGCATCCCCGCCGGGGTCAAGGACGGACAGAGGATCCGCCTGCGCGGCAAGGGTGCCCACGGCGGGAACGGTGGACCTGCGGGCGACCTGTTCGTGCATGTGAGCGTCACGCCGCACCGGCTCTTCGGTCGCAAGGGCGACAACTTGACGCTCGACGTCCCGGTCTCTTTCGACGAGGCGGCGCTCGGCGCAGAGATCAAGGTGCCGACCCTCAGAGGCGCGCCGGTCACCCTCAAGATCCCCTCGGGCACCCCCAACGGTCGCACCTTCCGGGTGCGCGGCAAGGGCGCCACCCGCAAGGACGGGACCTACGGCGACCTGCTGGTCACCGTCGAGGTGCACGTCCCGGCAGTCCTCGACCAGGCCGCCCGGGAGGCGGTCGAGGCCTATCGCGCTGCTTCGGTCGGGAAGCCGCTGCGCAGCAAGCTCTTCGAGGAGGCGTGAGATGCCCGGCCGTCAGTCCCGCCCGAGCCGCGAGCCCAGCTCCGACGCTGCGGTCTATGTCATCAGCGTCGCTGCGGAGCTGACTGGTCTGCACCCCCAGACCCTGCGTACCTACGAACGCCAGGGGTTGATCACTCCCGGCCGGACGGGCGGCGGAGGTCGCCGCTACTCGTCGCGCGACATCGATGCGCTGCGGGTGATCGCCGATCTGACCGCCCACGGGATCGGGCTCGAGGGGGTGCGCCGCATCCTCGAGCTGGAGAACCAGATGCTCGCGCTCAGCCACCGAAACGAGGAGCTGGTGGCCGAGGTGGAGGGCCTGCGAGACGCGCTCCGTGCGGTGGCGGGCAGGGAGCCGGCAGCCCCTCCATCGGGCCAGACTCCTGGCAACCTGCCGGTGCTCCGATCCACTCCCGCCGGCCAGATGGTGGTCTGGCGCCGCGGGCGACGGTAGGTCCTTCACGCGAGGGTGGCTCGAGGCGCCTTGCACCCGCAGCGCGGAACCTCTCCTACGAGGGACGTACGCCGTGGACGCCCAGCGTTTTACCTCTGCCTCCCGGTGCTGACCGTTCGCGCCGACGAGATCGTGCTGCCGATGCGGATCCAGCTCACTGAGCTCTAATGCGACCTGTGGCCGAGCATCCCCCGGTCCCGGGTGGAGCTGATCGCGGACCTGTTCGTCCGGTTCGTGATCAGTCTGGTCATCATGCCCCCGACCTGTGACAGGTCTGTGATCGATCCGCGGTCCGGTCTGCGGCCCCAGTCGGTGCCCCAGTCGGTGACCCAGTCGGTGACCCAGTCGGTGACCCAGTTCGAGTCGCTGCGGTCGCAGGTTCCCGCATCCCCCGTGTCCTGCGGCGCGCGGCATCGTTGGTCCCACAGATGCCGGCCCGGGCTGGAGAGTTGGAAGGTGGTGAGTACGTCGCTTGACTCAGTGCTGGACGCGCTCGGTGACTACTTCAGTGACGTGAACTGGGTCGCCTTCGGTTCCATCCCGGTCTTCACCGCCGTCATCGGCTGGCTGATCAACTGGACTGGGCTGATCATGCTGTTCAGCCCGGTCCACTTCCACGGGGTCCGGATCCCCGGCATGGCCCAGCTCTCACGGCTGGCGCCACGCAAGGTGCAAGAAGTGCCCGGAGTGCTCCAGGGGGGCCTCGGATGGCAGGGCATCGTCCCGGCGCGGGCGGCCAAGATGGGGTCGATCGCCGTCGACAAGGCGATCTCCAAGCTCGGCACCCCGGCCGACTTCTACCAGCAGCTCGAGCCGGAGAAGATCGCCGAACACATCGTCTCCGTCTTCGAACCCGACATACCCGAGCTCGTCGACCAGGTGATGAAGCGGGAGAATCCAGCCCTGTGGCGCGACGTCCCGGCGTTCGGGAAGAAGGCCGTCTATGAGCGAGTCCAGAATCAGCTGCCGGGCATCGTCAGCAAGATCACCAACGAGATCGGGATTCACATCGACCAGCTGCTCGATCCCAAGATCATGGTGATCGATCAGTTCCGCAAGGACCCGTCCCTCGTCGTACGCATCTTCCGGGACTTCGGCCGCAAGGAGCTGAGGATGATGGTCAACTTCGGCTTCATCTTCGGCTTCCTGCTCGGTGTCCCGGTGGCCTTCATCGACCACGCGGTCGGCCAGTGGTGGATCCTGCCGATCCTCGGAGTCATGGTCGGATGGATGACCAACGCGCTCGGCATGTGGCTGATCTTCGAGCCGCCGGAGAAACAGAAAAGATTCGGGGTCACGCTGCAGGGGCTCTTCCCGCGCCGTCAGGACGAGGCTGCCGACGTCTACGCCCAGATCATCGCCAACGAGGTGATCACCCTCGAGAACATCGGCGACTTCCTGCTCGACGGGCCCCGCGGGGACCGGACTCGACAGATGCTGGCCACCGCGATGGCCCCCGCGATCGACAGGGCAGCCGGGCCGTTGCGGGGCGCCGTGCGCGTGGCGATGGGACGCAAGGAGTACGCCGCGGTGACCGATGCGTTCGCCAGCGAAGCAGTCGGCCGCACGATCACGCCGTTCAAGGACCCGGAGTTCAGCCGGCAGCAGTCCGACCGGATCCGTGAGTTGATCGCGAGCCGCTGCAAGGAGCTCCCGCCGCGCGACTTCGTGGAGATGATGCGCGCGGCGATCAAGGAGGACGAGTGGATGCTCTACGCCCACGGCGCAATCATGGGCTTCGGCGGCGGACTGCTCCACCTATTCATCTTCGGCGCAGGAGGACACTGATCCCATGACCCTCGAACCAGAGTCGCCAGACGAGGACCCCTCGGTCGCGCGCCTTGCCGCCGGCGCCGCGTGGCACACCACCGAGTGGGCGGTCGCGACCGGTTTCGGCGTCGGCCGTCGGCTCTTCCGCGCCGCATCCTCGCCGGAAAGCGCGGTGGAGTTCGCCCAGGACATCGGGACCGCTGGCCGGGTCCTGGTCGAAGGCGTCGCCGGGGTGGCGGGCCGGGTCAACGGCCGCGACCCCGAGGGCCTGGATCCTTCGCGGAGCGTGATCGGCAGGGTCCCTGGAGCCCCTGGAGCCCCTGGAGCCACCGGGGTCCCCGGGGGCCACCTGAACAGGCGTGATCGCGAGGTCGAGCAGAAGGCCGACCTGCGCAAGCTGGGTGCCGAACTCCTACAGAAGAGCCGTGACGTGTGGGACGAGTCGCAAGGCCACCCGGCGTACGAACGGATCCTCGGCGAGCTCGCCCCGGACGAGGGACGAATCCTCCTGCTCCTGATGCGCAGCGGCCCCCAGCCCACGGTCGACGTACGCACCGGAGGACCGGTCGGGATGGTCAGCTCGGACCTGGTGGCCAGCGGGCTGAACATGATCGGGCCGCGGTCGGGGACGAGGTACGCCGACCAGGTGCCGGCGTACCTGAACAACCTCTTCCGACTCGGCCTGATCTGGTTCTCCCGGGAGCAGTTGAGGGATCCGTTGGACTATCAGGTGGTCGAGGCACAGCCGGACGTGCAGGAGGCGATGCACTCCGTGCGTTTCGCGAAGCTGATCCGCCGCAGCATTCACCTCACGCCGTTCGGTGAGGACTTCTGCGGCACCTGCCTGCTCGGCGAGGACGAGTCGGGAGAGCTTCCCGAGCACCAGGCGCCCCAAGAGTTGGACTGATCGGTCCTCCCCGGAGGCACTTCCCGGCCGAAACCGGCACCTACCGGGGGATCTTTCGGCCGGGGAGTGCCGGGATCCCCGGGTAGGCGGGGAATCCGGCAGCTTCGGAGAAAAAACTCAAAGTTGAGCGGAACAGACTCAACTTCTGGTGCGTTGAGATGAGTGACGGTCACACTGGGTGCCGTCATCATCACGCCTGAAGGGGGATCCGCCCTATGAGTCAGTTCGGTGCCGACAAGTTCACCACCCGCAGCCGCGAGGCAATCGAGGCTGCCCAGTTGTCCGCGACCACGTCCGGACACACCCAGACCGAGCCGATCCACCTGCTCGTCGCGCTCCTGCGCGACCTCGAGGGGACCGCCCGCAACCTGATCACCAAGGCCGGCGCCGACGCCAGCGCCTTGACCGTCCAGGCGGAGAAGATCCTCGAGGCGCTGCCCAGCGCCAGCGGCGCCACCGTCCAGCAACCGGCCGCCTCCCCGGCTCTCACCCGGGTGCTCGCCGGGTCGATGGACCTCGCGTCCTCGATGAAGGACGACTACGTCCCGACCGAGCACCTCCTGATCAGCCTCGCCGGCGTCGAGAGCTCCGCGCGGACGGTCCTCACCGACGCCGGGCTCACCGAGCAAGGGCTGCGTGAGGGACTCACCGCGGTCCGTGGCAACCGCCGGGTCACCAGCCAGGACGCCGAGTCGACGTACGAAGCGCTCGAGAAGTACTCCGTCGACCTCACCCAGGCGGCCGAGGACGGCCGTCTCGACCCGGTCATCGGCCGGGACGCAGAGATCCGCCGCGTCGTTCAGGTCCTGAGCCGCCGGACCAAGAACAACCCCGTGCTCATCGGTGACCCCGGCGTCGGCAAGACCGCCGTCGTCGAGGGACTCGCCCAGCGTGTCGTCGCCGGCGACGTCCCGGACTCGCTCAAGGGTCGCCGGGTGCTCAGCCTCGACCTGGCCGCGATGGTCGCAGGGGCGAAGTACCGCGGCGAGTTCGAGGAACGCCTCAAGGCTGTCCTCGAGGAGATCAAGGACGCCGGTGGCCAGCTGGTCACCTTCATCGACGAGCTTCACACCGTCGTGGGAGCCGGCGCAAGCGGCGACGGCTCGATGGACGCCGGCAACATGCTCAAGCCGATGCTGGCGCGCGGTGAGCTGCACATGATCGGCGCCACCACGCTGGATGAGTACCGCGAGAACATCGAGAAGGACCCGGCCCTGGAACGCCGCTTCCAGCAGGTTCTCGTCGGTGAGCCCAGCGTGGAGGACACGATCCAGATCCTGCGCGGCATCCAGGAGAAGTACGAAGCCCACC
>JAKDNC010000538.1 GCA_030452025.1 Nocardioides sp.
AGCGGGGTGAGGGCGAGCTGGACACCGGCCTGTCGGTTGCCGTGGTGGATCTGGGCCGGCGCGGTGTGCAGCCCGGAGACCGAGGACCAGCCGCGCCTTCGCGATGTGGGCTCCGCGGCCCACGAGACCTCGAGCGGGTCGTCCAGGGCCAGCACGGACGTCAACGTCGTCGACGGCGGGCCCCGGTGGATCCCCGGCCCCGACATCGGCACCCAGAGTCACGACATACGGCTCCAGCACCCGGGCGACCATGCCTGACAGGCTACGCCGCCCCCAGGCCGTCAGAGGCTGGCCGAGTCCAGCAGCCCGCCGAGCTCCTCATAGGTCAGCTCACGGACCGATCCATCCTTCAGCTGCCGCAACTCGACCGGCCCGATGGCGATCCGGGTGAGCTTGCGCACCGGATGGCCGAGGTGGTCCAGCAGCCGTCGTACGATCCGGTTGCGCCCTTCGTGGATCACCAGCTCGACGATCGAGCGGCCCTTGGCGTTGCCCTGTCCGGTGGAGACGATGCGAGCCCTCAAAACCGTCACCGGGCCGTCCTCGAGGGTGACTCCGGCCAGCAGCTGGTCGACGGTCTCCCGGGTGGCCTCCCCCTGGACCTCGGCCACGTAGGTCTTGTGCACCTCGTAGGAAGGGTGCGCCATGCGGTGCGCGAACTCGCCGTCGTTGGTGAGCAGAATCAGCCCTGAGGTGTCGGTGTCCAGGCGCCCGACGTGGAAGAGCCGCTCCGGCCGGTCGGAGACGAAGTCGGTCAACGTCGGGCGTCCTTCGGGGTCCGACATCGTCGAGACCACGCCGCGAGGCTTGTTCAGCACCAGGTAGACGTTCGGACTGATCGGTGGGAGCCGCTTGCCGCCGACACGGATCACGGCAGTCGCGGGGTCGACCTTGGTCCCGAGGCGGGTGACGATCTCACCATCCACCTCGACCAAGCCGTCGAGCATGACTTCCTCGCACTTGCGGCGCGAGGCGACCCCAGACTGGGCCAGATGCTTCTGAAGACGGACCAAGCCGTCATTCGAGCAGGCCCCGGAGATCGGGGAGCCGTCGCGATCACTCACTCCTGGTCCGACTCCAGGACAGGTCCGCCCTCGCTGACCTCGCGGGCCGCCTCGCCCTCGGAGGTGGCCACGTCGAGCACGGGCTCCTCGGTGTCCTGCTCGTCGGTGGACAGCACCGGCCCACCCTCATAGATCTCGCGGTGGCGCGCTGAGTCGCTGCAGGGATCGGAGTGGGGTTCGCTCGAATTGGTCACGTTGCCATTGTCCGCCACCGGGGCGTCGGTCTCAAGGGTGGGGCCGCCCGTCATGGCGGCGAGGTCGTCCTCCAGGTCATCCATGTCGGGGAGGTACGGCGCCAGCTCCGGCAGGTCCTCCAGCGAGGTGATCCCGATCCGCTCGAGGAAGTAGGAGGTGGTCCGGTAGATGTTCGCCCCCGTCTCATCGTCCTGTCCCGCCTCCTCGACCAGGCCGCGGGTGAGCAGAGTGCGCATCACTCCGTCGACGTTGACGCCACGGATCGCCGAGACCCGGGCCCGGGAGACGGGCTGCTTGTAGGCCACGACAGCGAGGGTCTCCAGCGCCGCCTGGGTCAGCCGCGCCCGCTGGCCGTCGAGGACGAATGCCTCGACCACGGCGGCGTACTCCTCGCGTGTGTAGAAGCGCCAGCCGCCCGCAACGTTGCGCAACTCGAATCCACGGCCCTGTTCGGCGTATTCGGCCGTCAGCGCGTTGAGCGCTTCGTGGACGTCAGCGACCGGATGGCCCACGGCCGTGGCAAGAGTGACCTGGTCGAGCGGCTCGTCGGCCACCATCAGCAACGCCTCGAGTGCCGGACGCAGCTCGACCATGGCGACGGCAAGGGCCTCGTCCCCACCCCCGGTGGGTGCCGGGTCGTCCGGCGCAGGATCGGGCGCAGGGTCGGTCTCGCTCATGCTTCCTCTTCCGTCTCGTCGGGGACGGCCCTCACGGCGGCGACCTCGGGGGGTGCGCCGTCGAACTCGTCCTGGATCTCGATCTCGCCCTCTTCGCTGCCGGTCCAGCGGATCGTCAACTCCGCGAGCGGACTGACCTGGTCGAAGGAGACCGCGCCCTCGCGGAACAGCTCCAGCAGGGACAGGAACCGGGCCACCGTCGTCAGCGTGTCCGGTGAGTCGCCGCACAGGGACCGGAAGGTCACGGTCCCGCCGCAGCGCAGCCGGTCCACCACCAGGGCAGCCTGCTCCCGCACCGAGACCTTCGCCGCATGGATGTGCTGCAGCGACACCTCGAGGACCGGCTTGGGTTCCAGCGCCTTCGCGGCCAACCCAGCGAACTGCTCCAGGCCGATGCCGATGAGCACCTCGGGCAGCAGGGTTGCGAAACGCTCCTCGAGACCGACGGCGCGCGGGAAACGCCTGGACTCGCTCTCGAGACGCTCCTGGAACGCTCCCGCGACGAGCTTGAACGCCTTGTACTGCATGAGCCGCGCGAAGAGCAGGTCCCGGGCCTCGAGCAGCGCCAGGTCCTCCTCGTCCTCGATGTCGCCCCGGGGCAGAAGCCGTGCGGCCTTGAGGTCGAGCAGCGTCGAGGCGACCAACAGGAAGGACGAGGTCTGTTCGAGATCCCAGACTTCTCCCCCGGCCTTCACGTAGGCGATGAACTCGTCGGTGACCGCACCGAGCGCGACCTCGGTGATGTCAAGCTTGTGCTTGGCGATCAGGCTCAGCAACAGGTCGAAGGGACCCTCGAAGTTCTTCAGGTGGACCGCGAACTCCGGCGCCGCGTCACCCGCCTCCGGGACGACCGAATCGGTCGTCGAGCCCTGGGTCACTGATCCCTCAGTCGCTGGACCAGGACGCTGTCCTCGCCGTTCAGCTCCAGGTCGGCCAGGGCGATCGCGATCGCCGAACGGACCAGCCGTCCGCGATCGACGGCCATCCCCTGGGACCGGCGC
>JAKDNC010000539.1 GCA_030452025.1 Nocardioides sp.
AGCAACAGAGCCGGGAGCGTCGGCGGGAGGCCGTCGAAGACGGAGGTGCGCTGCTTCTCCTGGGCCTTGATCGCCTCCCACGCCTCGTTGATGGCGACCGGGTCCGTGGGCCCCTCCCCCGGAGTCGGGGCGAAGACGTGCGGGTTGCGGCGGACGAGCTTGGCGATCAGGTCGGCCGCGACGTCGTCGATGGTGAAGCCGCCGCACTCGCGGGCGATCTCGGCGTGGAAGAAGACCTGCAGCAGCAGGTCACCCAGCTCCTCACGCAGGTGCTCGGCGTCCCCCGTGTCGATCGCCTCGAGCGTCTCGTGGGTCTCCTCGAGGAGGTAGCGCGCGAGGGACCGGTGGGTCTGTCCCGCCTTCCACGCACACTCGGCACGGAGCCGCGCCATCACCTCGGCCAGCTCGAGGAGCTGGTCGCCGGGTGCCCCCTCGGGAGCGCCCCCGGGCCGGGAATCACTCACCCTGCTGCTCACTCACACTTCTGGCTCGCGGGCATGCTGGCCAGGTTGCTCTGGACCGCCTTGGCGTCCGTGGCGCTCACCGCCTGGTCGCTGACCGCGACGGAGAGTGATGCGGGATCGAGCTTGAAGCCCTGCGCCTCCTGGACCGGGAACCGAGGGTCGGTCTCGACGTCGAGCTTCTTGGTCCACTCGTCGACCACCGGGGCGCCCTTGTCGCGGGCGGCCTGGAGGTCCTTGCCCGAGGTGGCGACGGGCAGGTCGCCGCGACCCACCGCGATCCTGACCGCTTCGGCGTATATCCCCGGCTCGACGAAGTCGCGGGCCGTCTGCTTCTCGGAGTCGCTGAGCTCGGTCTTGTCGAGGGTCTGGTCGAGCTGCTGCTGCTGAACACGGACGTAGGGGTTGGGGTTGATGCCGAACTCGTCGGCGTACTGCTCCGCCTTGGATCGGGAGATCTCCATGGACAGGACCTGGCCGCGGACCATCGCCTTGGTGCCCGGGCCTCCTGAGATCGCGGAGTAGATGCCACACGCATCCTTGCTCAGGTCGTCAACCGAGGAGAAGCTGATCGACTCGTCCCCGACCACGGCTGCGGAGCCCGGGTGCATCGTGGGTGCGAGGTCGGAGCCACACCCGCTCAGCGTGGTCACGAGCAGGCCGCCCGCAGCGAGGGCCGTCAGGGAGTGCGCCAGTCTGCTGGGCCCCCGGCCAGTGGGCCCCCGTCGAGTGAGTACTGGGCGGGTCCGCACGTCAGGCACTTCCTTCGCAGTCGATTCCTGTCCGGGCCATTCAAGCAGGTGGGGTGACGGCGATCACGCCGAGGGCACCGGCTGCGGGTCGAGCACGCCGTCGATCACCTGACGTGCCCACGCCAACAGCTCCTCGTCGCGCAGGTGTCCCCCCGGGACGGTCGGCCGCGGCACCAGGACGGTGCTGGTGGGCGACTTCACGATGCTCTTGGGATAGACCCGGTTGAGCCGGATCCGGCGCGACTCGGGAAGGTCCACAGGCGCGAACCGGATGTTCTTCCCCGCCAGCGTGACCTCGGAGATCCCCGCCTGGCGGGCCCGGGCGCGGAACCGCGCGACCTCCAGGAGGCTGGCCACCGGCGCCGGCGGGGCGCCGTACCGGTCCTTCATCTCCTCGAGGATCTGGTCGACATCCTCGTCGGCGCGGACTTCGGCCAGTGACTTGTACATCTCGAGGCGCAGCCGTTCGGAGGGGATGTAGTCGTGCGGGATGTGGGCGTCGATGGGGAGCTCGATCCGGATCTCGGCCAGCCCCTCCGGCTCAGCGTCGCCGCGGAACTCCGTCACTGCCTCCCCGACCAGCCGGACGTAGAGATCGAAACCGACGTCGGCGATGTGGCCGGACTGCTCGCCGCCGAGCAGGTTCCCGGCGCCGCGGATCTCGAGGTCCTTCATCGCGATCGCCATCCCGCCGCCGAGGTCGGAATGCTGGGCCAGCGTCGCGAGCCGTTCGTGGGCGGTCTCGGTCAGCGGCTTCTCGGTCGGGTAGAGGAAGTAGCCATAGGCCCGCTCGCGGGAACGACCGACGCGACCACGCAGCTGGTGCAGCTGCGAGAGGCCGAGCGTGTCTGAGCGCTCGATGATCATCGTGTTGGCGTTGGAGACGTCGAGCCCGGACTCGACCAGGGTCGTGCACACCAGCACGTCGAAGCGCTTCTCCCAGAAGTCCAACATCACCTGCTCCAGCTGGCGCTCGTTCATCTGCCCGTGCGCCGTCGCGACCCGCGCTTCGGGGACCAGCTCGGTCAGCTTCTGCGCGGCCTTCTCGATCGACTGCACCCGGTTGTGGATGTAGAAGACCTGCCCCTCACGGAGCAGCTCACGCCGGATCGCGGCGGTGACCTGACGCTCGTCGTAGCCACCGACATAGGTCAGCACCGGGTGCCGCTCCTCGGGTGGGGTGGCGATGGTCGACATCTCGCGGATGCCGGTGATCGCCATCTCCAGGGTGCGCGGGATCGGGGTCGCGGACATGGCGAGCACGTCGACGCTGGTGCGGAGCTGCTTCATCTTCTCCTTGTGCTCCACCCCGAAACGCTGCTCCTCGTCGACGACGATCAGTCCGAGGTCCTTGAAGCGGACGTCGGAGTTCAACAGCCGGTGGGTGCCGATGACGATGTCGATCGTCCCCTCGGCCAGGCCCTCCATCACCTCCTTCGCCTCCCTGTCGCTCTGGAACCGCGACAGCGCGCTGATGTTGACCGGGAAGCCGCTCATCCGCTCGGCGAAGGTGGAGAAGTGCTGGGTGACCAGAAGCGTGGTCGGGACGAGGACGGCGACCTGTTTGCCGTCCTGGACCGCCTTGAAGGCCGCGCGCACGGCGATCTCGGTCTTGCCGTAGCCCACGTCGCCGCAGACCAGCCGATCCATCGGGACGAGCTTCATCATGTCGTCCTTGACCTCGTCGACCGTGGTCAGCTGGTCGACGGTCTCTTGGAA
>JAKDNC010000540.1 GCA_030452025.1 Nocardioides sp.
CTGGGGCTGTCGGCGGTGGTGTAGTCGTAGCCGAGGTCACGAGTCCACGAATCCCAGTTGAAGTAGCGCACTACCTCTTCAGGCACGTCGTGCAGTAGTCCGATGCCCTCGGCGAGTTCATGGGCGTAGAACGTGAAGGTCTCGTGCTCGCCGCAGTACCGCTCCTCGAAGTCGGGGATGCTGGGGAGGTCGGAGAAGCCCTCAGCGACGTAGGCGCCGGTCTCGACCCAGGCGCACAGCGCTGGCCGCAGGTGCTCGTCGACGGCGGCCAGGGCTTCAGCCCACTGGGCAGCGTCGTAGGGACTCATCTCGCCGCGGACTGGGATGTTCTCGTGGTCCATGACCCACATCTCCTCGCAGTCGGAGCGGAAGTGCGCAGCGCCTCCGTGCACGTCGGCCAGGGTGATCTCGTCCGCGCCCTCGGCGTCGAACCATTCGCCGACGAGCCGACCGTCGTTGTAGCAGTGCAGGCAGCCGATCCAGGCGCGGGGCGTCGTGTCGATGGTGGTCTCAGCGGTCATGGCAGCTCCTTCTCTCGTGTGACCGGTTCATCGCGGTCCTCGCGAGCGGCTCCGCCGATCGAATGCGTTCCGTTCAATAAACGGTAGGTTGCCGAACGTCGGGACGATCCGCCGACGCAAGAGGATCCGGACCTCGTGGATGTTCACAAACCCGTTCAACAACCTGTAGTCTCGGAAGTAGCAGTTGAACAGGTTTGATGAACGGAGGGGGCATGGCGCTCGTCGGACTTGTCCGCGTCAGCACCAAGAAGCAGGAAACCGAGCGCCAGCACGACGCGCTCGACCCGATCTGCGTCAAGGTCTTCGAGGAGAAGGTCAGCGGGAAGCTCGCGGTCGACCACCGGCCCGGGCTCCAGGAGGCACTCGACTACATGCGCGATGGGGACATGCTCACCGTGCAGGAGGTCGACCGGCTCGGCAGGAACCTGCTCGAGGGGCTCATTGTCCTCAACGACCTCTTCGAGCGCGGCATCGCGGTGAAGGTGCTCGAGGGCATCGCCGCGGGGGAGCACACCGAACGCAGCTTCGTGCTGGACATGGCACTCGCGCTGGCCGAGGACCGTCGACGCGACATCGTGCGCAAGACGCGGAACGGGCTCGAAGCGGCACGGAAGCGGGGCAGGGTCGGCGGGCGGCCGCGTGTGATCGACGACGACAAGCGCGCGGCGATCCTCTCGAGGCGAGAGCGCGGCGAGTCGATCAGGGTCATCGCAGCAGGGGTCGGCGCCTCCGTGGGTGCCGTACACAAGGCGCTGGCGGAGGTGACAGCCGCCGAGATGGCGGACGACGAGGACCAGGAAGCATGAGCGATCCCTTTTTCGATATGACTAAGCGACCTGCTGGTCAGTCCTGGACCCACTCGATCGCGATGGTGGGAATGACCTTCTCGACGGTCGGGGTACGTTGACCCTTCCGGACCGGTCGGATCACCACGGTCATGAGTTCCTCAACGACGGTACGCCTGCGCCCAAGGCTCGCGGCGTCCCACCATGCCTCCGCGTCGCCGCTGTGGACGGCCTCGGCAAGCGGATCGTGCTGGATGACCTTCTGGAGGCGGGCTTCGAGATCGGCGCGCTCATCGTCGAGGGTCTCGAGAGCGTGCATGGCGTTCCCGGTATTGCCTCGGGTGGCGAGGAGGTTGTAGATGCCCTGCTCGCGCCTGTCGAGGTCTGCCAGCTGCGCGTTGAGCTCACTCGGGCTCTCTCCGTCGTCCGCGGCCTGCGCGAGCAGCGTTGAGGCGTCGGGCTCCTGGAGCCTGCGGATGCAGATCAGCGTGACGGCTTCATCGATGGGGTCGCCTGCGCGGTGGAAGTGATTGTTGCGGCAGCGGTAAGTGTGGTATCGCTTCGAGGCGGCCTTGCCCGATCCGTCGACGCGCTTCGTCGGGTGGCTCTTCCCCGAGGCTGCGTACACGGGCTCTCGGCAGGTCGCGCAGACGGCGAGACCGGAGAGCAGCCAGCGGCGCGCGGTGCCGTTGTGGACGGGTTCGCGCCCGACGAGCTGCGCCCGAGCTGCGCTGACATAGGCGCGGGAAACGATCGGCTCCCACGCGCCGGCCTCGCACTCGTCGAGGTCGATCTTGGCGAGGTCGTAGTGCCCCGCGGCGACCTGCTGCGCGGGCGGCAGGAGCCCAGCGTAGTGAGGGTTCATCAACATCCGACGCACCGTGGTGCGCCTCCACGGCTTCCCCGCTCGTGTGGTCCGTGCGGCACGGTTCAGGTCACGCGCGATCTGGCCGAGAGGCGCGCCCGCGAGAAAGTCTCCGAAGATGCGTCGCACGTCGGCCGCCTCGTCCTCGACGATCTCGAACCGGGTGCCGTTCGCGTCGCGCTGCGAGGCGGGCAGCCAGCGGTACCCGTAGGGCGTGTGGCCGGGGCTTGGGTGGCCCTGCTTGCGCCGTTCGATGGCGTAGCGGCGCGCGCGTCGGGTCTTGACCTGCACCTCGCGCTCAGCGAGGAGGACAAGCTGCTTGAGCATGAAGTCGTCGTCCTGGGTGTCGATAGCGCCGCGTACGGTCACGATCCTGATCTCGCGCTTCTGGCGCAGTTCGAGCACGTCGGCGAGGCGGCGCGTGAGACGGTCCACGTCCACGACGATCAGCACGTCGAACTCGCCCCGGTCATAGGCCGAGAGCATGTCCGCCCAGCCGGTCCCGGCCCCTCGCGCCTTGCTCCCGGAGGTGTCATTGTCCTTGAACTCGTGTAGGATCCGCCAACCACGGCGGCGAGCCTCCTCCCGGCAGTCGGCGAGCTGCTGCGAGATGCCCTGATCCTGGTCGATCGACTGGCGGACGTAGATTGCGGCACAAGTCACGGTTCCATCCTAAGTATGCTCTAGCATAGTATCAACTGGCGAGGGTGGTGATCGCATATTCTGCGGTCGTCGCCCCTGCATCAGGACCCCAT
>JAKDNC010000541.1 GCA_030452025.1 Nocardioides sp.
AGTGCCGGCCCCGCCCGAGGCCCACCCCGATCTGGGGGCCGAGCGAGTTGGACACGATGTCCTTGACGGCCGCCGACCGGTCCGGCAGCGCGGCGTACTGAAGCGACTCGATGAGCACGGTCCCGCCGATCCCGAGGATCACCCAGAGCAGAAGACTCCACCGCGGCCAGAGGAGTACGCCGAGCAGCGTGAGCGGGACGAAGAGCACGACGTTGAGCAGGAACTCGATCATCGCACTGCTGATCCAGGAGATCCCGATCGACGCCAGGCTCTCGGCGATGTCGGCGACCACGCCCGCCGGCGTGTCGGGCTGGGGCCAGAAGACGAGGTAGGCCGCCGTCAGCAGGTAGACCGCGTAGGCGGCCAGGAGTACGCGGCGCATGGACCCAACTGTCCCAGCGCGGCCAAGCGAACCGCCTCAAGGGCGGGGCGCGAAGAACCACTGGGTTCCGGCTTCGATCTCGGAGGCGCGCTCGACGTCGCCGTTGACATCCAGTCGCAGCAGCGCGGACTCGTGGTCCTCGCGGTCGGTCCCGGCGAACACGTACCCCTCGAGCAGGAGCGAGTCGTCGTCCTCCCAGACCGTGCTGGTGGTGGTGTAGCCCAGTCCCTCCTCGGAGAGGTCGAACGACTTCACCTCCTTGCCCGTGCGTGCGTCCAGGATGCTGATCGGCATGGGCTCCGCCGACTCCGAGAAGGCCAGGACGTACTTCCCGTCGGGGCTGAAGGAGCCCAGGAGCACGCCTGGCGCGCGCCACAGCGTCTTGCCGGAGGCGGCATCGACGACCACTGCGTCATAGGTCTTCGTTGCCTGTCCGGCGATCAAGCCCTCCTCAGAGCTGACGCCGGTGGCCGAGTCGAGTCCGCCCACCTCGCGGGGCTCACTGCCGAAGGCGGTGACCAGGACCTTGGGCTGCCCACCCTCGACGACCCAGTTGTGGACGACCTCGTTCCCGGACAGGAACCCGATCGGCGTGACGTAGGCATTCCCCGTCGTCGCCGTGGCCGTGCCGTTGCCCATGCTGCTGCCGCCGCCCGAGTGCAGCGTGCCCACGCTGGCCTGCTGGTCCCAGGTCCACCAGGCCAGACGCGTTCCGTCGTCGCTGACCGCGAACCGGGCGTTGCCGGGCTCCGCGGAGAGCTGTTCGCCCCGGGCGTCGTACCTGCGCAGCGTGGCATCGGCCTTGTCGACGCTCATGTCGTCCACGTCGTCGGTGGCCAGGAACGCCCCACCCTTGTAGAACGTGGCTCCCGCCAGCCTGCCTTTCGTCGTGGGCAGCTCCAGAGCCTCGCCGTCGGGAGTGTGGTATTTCCCGTCGACGACGTAGTCGATCTGCGGGTCGTCGCCACGCGGGAACGCCTCGAGGTTGTCGAGCGCCGCCTGCTTGTCCTGCAGCGGGTCGCCGACCTGCTTGTCCTCGTCGGTGAGCACCTTGTCGTGGTCGGCGGGCATCGCGTCCCCGCCGTCGTCGCTGATGAGGTTGGCGGTGGGCACGGCGATGATCGCGAGTACGGCGGCCGCGGCGACGCCGGCGCCGATCCGACGGCGACGCCGAATGCCATTCGCCTGACGACGCATGGCATCGAAGTCCAGGCTGGAGTCGGACATGACGTCGCTCTGGGTGTCCAGCGCGTCGCGCAGCCTGCGCTCTCCGGTGCTCATACCTGCTCCTGGATGTCGAAGGTGGAACCGATCGTCTTCCGCAGGGCCGTCAACGCCTTGCTGGCCTGCGACTTGACCGTCCCCGGCGCGACGCCGAGGATCTCGGCGATCGCGGCCTCGGAGAGGTCCTCGTAGTAGCGCAACACGATCACCGCACGCTGGCGAGGTGCCAGGGACCGCACCGCGGCCCACATCCGCTCTGCCTCCATCGGATCGTCGCCGCCATCGGCGTGCGCCGACTCCGGGACCTCGTCGGTGACGGTCTCGCGCTTCTTGAAGGGCCGGCGCCACAGGGAGTTGCGCTCGTTGATGATGATCCGCCGCATGTAGGCGTCGACGTTGCCTTGCGCGGAAACCCGGTCCCAGGCGAGGTAGAGCTTGGCTGCGGCGGTCTGGACCAGGTCCTCGGCCGTGTGCCGGTCGCCACAGACCAAGAAGGCGGTGCGGTGCATCGCCCCCTGCCGCGCAAGCATCCAGTCCGAGAATTCATCGTCCCGAGACGACATCGCTCACCTCCTCCACACACTCTTCACGCGGTCGGGGGCAGATTGGTTGCCCCGAGCGGTATCGCGTTGTCCACGCTCGCGTCGTCTACGCTCGGGTGCATGCCTCAGGTGAGCGCCAGAGCCATCGTCCCGGTGAGTCCGGAGACCGCCTTCGCTGTCTCCCAGACCACTGGTGAGCTCCGGCTCCGATGGGATCCTTTCATCCGCCAACAACACTTCCTCGACGGCGCGACGGCGCCGGACAAGGGGGTCCGCACCTTCACCCGAGCCCGCGTGGGACCGCGCATGGTCAGTCGCTACGTGTCGTGGCGTCCGCCGACCAGCGTGGGGATGACGATGGTCGAGGGTCCGTGGTTCTTCGCGACCTTCGGCGGCGGGTGGCGGTTCACGGCGTACGACGGGGAGCCTCCGGTAGGCGGGACCGAGGCGGTGTGGAAGTACACCTACTCCATCCGCCCCACCTGGCTGCGGTTCGTTGCGGAGCCGATCGGCCAGTGGCTGCTCGGTCGGGAGATCCGGGCCAGGATCGACGCGTTCGCCCGCGCGTGTGCAGATCCCGAGATCGTCGCTGCTGTCACTGACTGATCACCTGAAGGTGCGCAGACGCAGGCTGTTGCTGACCACGAAGACCGACGAGAGCGCCATCGCGGCCCCGGCGAGCATCGGGTTGAGCAGGCCCGCGGCGGCGAGTGGGATCGCAGCCACGTTGTAGGCGAACGCCCAGAAGAGGTTCACCTTGATCGTGGCGAGGG